>NZ_JBAMDI010000129.1:0-31211 GCF_036961695.1 Pseudomonas sp. CGJS7
GTCGCAGTCCGGCCGTCCGATGCGCACCCAGCCGCCGGGCGTGGCCGTTACCGGCCAACCCGAACAGCTCAAGGGCGTGCGCCGCAACATGGCGCGGGTGATGGCCGACGCGCACAGCAAGGTCGTGCCGACCACGCTCGCCGACGACGCCGACATCCACGCCTGGGCGCCGGGCAACGACATCACCGGCCGTCTGGTCCGCGCGATCGTCGCCGCCTGCAAGGCCGTGCCCGCGCTCAATGCCTGGTTCGACGGCGACAAGCTCACCCGCACCCTGCATCCGCACGTCGACATCGGCATCGCGGTCGATACCGACGACGGCTTGTTCGTGCCGGCGCTGCGCAACGCCGACGTGCTCGACACCCGCGGCGTGCGCGAAGCGATCAACCGCCTGCGCGTGCAGGTCGAAGACCGCAGCATTCCCGCGTCCGAACTCACCGGCTACACCATCTCGCTGTCGAACTTCGGCATGTTCGCCGGCCGTTACGCCACGCCGGTGGTGGTGCCGCCGACGGTGGCGATCATCGCCGCCGGCAAGGGCCGTCATCAGATGACGCCGGTGATGGGCGGCTTCGAATCGCACAAGGTGATTCCGTTGTCGCTGACCTTCGATCACCGCGCCTGCACCGGCGGCGAAGCGGCGCGTTTCCTCAAGGCGATGATCGACGATCTGGCCCGCGCCAACTGATCGACCACGCAACACCCGCCCCTCGCGCATCATGCGCAGGGGCCGCGCGCGCCTCGCAACGAGGCGCTGCGTTGACCGCGACGAAACCACGGCTCGCGGCACTCGCGCACAACGCGCGATGACAGGTAGGCGACAGCAAATACGCCGCGCTATTTTTTTCATTTCGCGCAAACACGGCTTTTTTCAGCGGTTTTTGGCCGAAATTCGCGACAGCTGAGCGACAGCTTTGCATGCGCTGTCGTATCGATCGCGACTGCAATCACGCTCGCGATTTAGCCGGCGTCCAGGAACAAAAAATTCGCAACGCACGCGCATCGGGAATACCGCTAGCGTCGCCGTGCGACTCCGGCGCCACGCGCCCCCTGCTCCCTGGCATGGCATGCGGCGCCGGAGCGCAACCGACCGGAACTTCCGGATCGCCTTCCATCATTCAACGAGGAAATACCATGAAGCATTTCCCGCGCCGCGCGCTGGCACTGACGTCGCTGGCGAGCTGTCTGTTGGCCGCGAACGCCGCCCAGGCCGCGCCGAACTTTCAGATGCCCTTCGCCTGCAACGACGTCTGGGTGGCCAATACCTGGAACGGCCATTCGCCGGCCAATTCGGTCGACATGAACCGTCCTTCCGGCGGCGGCTCCACCGCCGGCTCCACCGTCGTCGCGTCCGCGGCCGGCAAGGTCACCATCTCGCAGTATTCCACCACCACCGGCTACGGCCACTACGTCGTGATCGATCACGGCGGCGGCTGGAAAACCTTGCACGCGCATCTGCAATCGCGCGCGGTGTCGGTCGGCGATCAAGTCCGCCAGGGTCAGAAGATCGGTTTGGTCGGCAACTCCAGCGCCAAGTACGACCTCGCCCCGCACCTGCACTACGAACAGGTCTACAACGGCGCGGTGCAGAAAGCGGTCTGGAACGGCGTGGCCCTGCGTTACTTCGAAAAGCGCAACTACACCAGCAAGAACAGCTGCGGCAGCGGCGGCGGCGTGGCCGGCTCGGTCAAGACCAACGGCGCCGCACTGAACGTGCGTTCCGGCCCCGGCACCGGCTACAGCTCGGTCGGCACCTTGGCCAACGGCAGCAGCGTCACCATCCGTTGCCAGAAAACCGGCGATTCGGTCGCGGGCTACTACGGCACCAGCAACATCTGGAACAACATCGGCCCGGCCGGCACCAACAAGTACATTCCCGACTCCTACACCTACACCGGTTCCGACGGCCGCGTCGCTCCGGATTGCTGATCCATCGCAACCGCCGCGGCAACGACAAGACGCGCACAGATCAGCGCGCCGACCCGCAAACGGACTGAAACCCAAGACGCAGCGAATCGCCGGACCGCATCTCATCGCATCGCACTACCGAGCGAATGCGACACCGCCTCGGCACCCACGTACCCGAGGCCTTTACGGCCCTTCTCGCGCGACAGCTAAACGACAGGTTGCAAAGCGTTTCGATCGGCCGCGACGGCGATCACGCTCGGCTTCTTGCCGGCGTCAAGGAATAAAAAATTCATCCGCTGGAAAATTAGGAATAACGCTAGCGTCATCGCCGCGACGCCCGGCCCGCCGGCCCGCTTACCCAGGGGCCGTCGGCGCCGGATCGTCCGGATCATCGTCACCCCACTCGCAAGGAAACCCCATGAACCAGTTCTCACGCCGAGCACCCGCCGCCTGCCTGGCGTCCTTGGCGTCCTGCCTGTTCGCCGCGAACGTCGCTCAGGCCGCGCCGAATTTCCAGATGCCCTTCGCCTGCAACGACGTTTGGGTCGCCAACACCTGGGACGGCCATTCGCCGGCCAATTCGGTCGACATGAACCGTCCCGCCAACAGTGGCTCCACCGCCGGATCCACCGTCGTCGCTTCGGCGGCCGGCGAAGTGGTCACCTCGGTGTATTCCACCAACACCGGCTACGGCAACTACGTCGTGATCGATCACGGCGGCGGCTGGAAGACCTTGCACGCGCACCTGCAATCGCGCGCGGTGTCGGTCGGCGATCGCGTCAGTCAGGGCCAGAAGATCGGTCTGGTCGGCAACACCAGCGCCAAGTACGACCTCGCCCCGCACCTGCACTACGAACAGATCTACAACGGCGTGGTGCAGAAGGCCGCGTGGAACGGCGTGGCGCTGCGCTACTTCGAAAAGCGCAACTACACCAGCAAGAACAGCTGCGGCGGCAGCGGCGGCGGCTACTCCGGCACGATCAAGACCAGCGGCACCGCCTTGAACGTGCGCTCCGGTCCCGGCACCGGCTACAGCGTGATCGGCTCGCTCGCCAACGGCACCGTGGTGAACATCCGCTGCCAGAAGACCGGCGAATCGATCAGCGGCACCTTCGGCACCAGCAACCTGTGGAACAACGTCGGCCCCAGCGGCAGCGATCAGTACGTTCCCGACTCCTACGTGCTCACCGGCGCCAGCGGGCAGATCGCTCCGACTTGTCCGTAATCCCGTAGCGGCCGCGGCCTCGACAAGACGCGTGGATCAACGCGCTGAAGCCTCACCGCCAGCAACGCCGCAACACGCTCGATAGACGCAACACCGCAATGCCTCGGCACCCACGTACCCGGGGCCTCTACGAGTCACTCCAATTTCGCTCAAGAGGTTTCCGTAATGAATCGTTTCGACACCGCGCGCAGCAAGCGCCATTCGCCGGCCGCGCTGGTCGCCCTGACCCTGGCCGCGTTCGGCCTGACCGCCACCAGCGCGCATGCGGCGCGGCCCGAATTCCAGATGCCCTTCGCCTGCGGCCAGACTTGGTACGGCGACACTTACGAAGGCCACGGCCTGCGTTACGCGGTGGATCTGAACCACAAGCCGCGCCCGCTCAGCGACGCCGACATCGGCGCGCCGGTGGTCGCCTCGGCCAAGGGCAAGGCCACCACCTACAATCCGCATCCGGGCACCGGCTACGGCAAGTTGGTGGTGATCGATCACGGCGACGGCTGGAGCACCTACTACGCGCACCTGGACAGCATCGCCATCGCCAACGGCGCCAACGTCGTGCAAGGGCAGAAGATCGGCACGCTCGGCAAGACCACGCGGGTGGGCAACGAAAGCATGTCCGCGCATCTGCATTACGAACAGCGTTTGAACAACGCCAGCCAGAAGATCGTCTGGAACGGTTCGCAGATCGCTTACGACCAATACGAAGTCGTCTACAAGAGCCGCAACAGCTGCGGCGTGACCGGCCCCGACGGCGCCGCCGGCACGGTCAACACCTACGGCGCCGACGTCAACGTCCGCTCCGGTCCCGGCACCAGCTACAGCGTAGTCGGATCGGTCGCCAGCGGCACCAACGTCAAGATCCGCTGCCAGAAGACCGGCGAATCGATCAGCGGCACCTACGGCACCAGCAACGTCTGGAACAACATCGGCGCCGCCGGCAGCAACAAGTACGTGCCCGACGCCTACACCTACACCGGCTCCAGCGGCCGCGTCGCCCCGGATTGCCCCTAACCCCCGATCGTCCCGGGCATCGACACAGCGCGCAAGCACTCGCGCGCCGATGCCCGGGCCGGCATCGCAACAGGCAACACCGCAACAGGCAGCACCGCGCATCACGTCCAACGCAGCAGCTCGAACCCAACACCGCCTCGGCACCCACGTATCGGCGGCGTCGACGAATCGCCCAACCTATCGCTCAAAGAGGTTATCGAAATGAATCGTCTCAGCACCCCGCGTTTCAACCGACGCGCGCACAGCGCACTGGCCGGCATCGCCGTCGCCCTCATCGGCATGACCGCAAGCACCGCGCATGCGGCGCGGCCCGACTTCCAGATGCCGTTCGCCTGCAACCAGACCTGGTACGGCGACACCTACGAGGGCCACGGCCTGCGCTACGCCGTCGACCTCAACCACAAGCCGCGCCCGCTCAGCAACGCCGACCTCGGCTCGCCGGTGGTCGCATCGGCCAAGGGCAAGGCCACCACCTACAACCCGCACCCGGGCACCGGTTACGGCAAGCTGGTGGTGATCGACCACGGCGGCGGCTGGACCACCTACTACGCGCACCTGGACAGCATCTCCGTCGCCAACGGCGCCAACGTCAACCAGGGCCAGAAGATCGGCACGCTCGGCAAGACCACCCGCCCGGGCAACGAAGGCATGTCCGCGCACCTGCACTTCGAACAACGCCTCAACAACGCCAGCCAAAAGATCGTCTGGAACGGCTCGCAGATCGTGTACGACAAGTACGAAGTCGCCTACAAGAGCCGCAACAGCTGCGGCAGCACGCCCGGCGGCCACGCCGGCACCGTGCGCACCAGCGGCTCGGCCCTGAACGTGCGCTCCGGCCCGGGCACCAGCTACAGCGCGGTCGGCTCGCTGGCCAACGGCAGCGACGTGGTCATCCGTTGCCAGAAGAACGGCGAAAGCGTCACCGGCACTTACGGCACCAGCACCTTGTGGAACAACATCGCACCGGCGGGCAGCAACAAGTACATCCCCGACGTCTACACCTTCACCGGTTCCGACGGCCGCGTCGCACCGGACTGCTGATCCACGGCAGTACCGCGACCCAACGGGGCGGCGCACGCGCCGCCCCGAATCGGCCGAACCGACCGAAGCCAGCAAACGCATCGACGCATTACGGAACCGCGCGCATGAACCGACTTCAATTGAGCCTGGCCCTGCTGGCCGCCGCCTTGGCCGGCGGCGTGATCGGTCACTCGATCACCCGCGCATCCGCCGCGCCCGCGCCCCACCACAGCGATGCAGCCACCGTCGCCGGCGGTCCCCGCAAGACCTTCGAACCGTTCGCACAGACACCGGCACAAGCGCAGCACGCCGCTTACGGCAACCCCTCGCGCGCGGGCGACAACCTGGACCGCATGACCCAACGCGCCCGCCGCGACCCCGCCTACCTGCGCGAACTGCTGCGCGACTACGGCTTCGAAACCGAACTCGACAAACGCGGCGCGCTGCTGGCCGTGCTGCAAGGCGTGGCCAATCAGGAAGTGCTGCGGCTGGGCCAGCAAATGGCCGCCAGCAGCGACCCCGAGCAACGCCGCAGCGGCCTGGACCTGCTCAAATCGTTCTCACTGGACGTACCCGAAGTCCGCGACCTGCTGACCAAGCAAATCCAGGGCGAACGCGACCCGGCCATGCTCAAGCAACTGGTCGACATGCTATCGCCGGCGGTGATCGCCAGCGAAGACGCCGCGCCCGTGCTCGAACGCCTGGAATCGCTGCGCCGCCACGCCGACCCGGCGGTGCGCGCCAGCAGCGTTCTGCAGTCGGTGCAATGGAACAAGAGCGGCAACAACGAAGACATCCTGCACCAAGCGATTCTCGACAGCGACCTGAGCGTGCGGCAGGCCGCGATCGCCGGCATCACCGCCTCGGGCACGCGTTCGGACCGGCTCAAGGATTCGCTGTTGGCTATCGCTGTGGACCCGCGCAGCGACGCGGAGACGCGCAACTCGGCGGTGTTCGCGTTGCAGAATTTCGCGATGAGCCGTGGGGAGTATGCGTTGTATCGGAAGGCCGCCGAACAGGTGGTCGACGGGGATGGGCATGAGCGGGAGTATCCGCGGAACTGAGGGCACGACGGGTTTCAGCTTCGCTCGTCAGCGGCTCGACTCACGCGACAAGCGCGATTAAACCTTGGGGCCGCCACGATCATTCATATCAGGCGTCCCACTCATGGCCTAAGGGGAAAAGACGCATCCTTGATCATCTTGTCCGTGGACCATGTGGATCGAGGCATTCTTTGGGTTGCGCTCCTGCTCGAACCATTCGAAAGAGCGATGCAGCCATTGCATCAGGATAGCGCGGATCGTCACGCCATGACTAACGATGACCACTTGATTGATGCCTTTCTTGTCGTAATCGCGATGAAAGGTACCGAACGCCTGGTGAACGCGGACGGCAACATCGAACCTGCTCTCTCCCAATGGCATCCTCGCCCAGAACCGGCCCTCATGTTCGAGCTGCTTGTTGTAGTGAGCCGTTTCCAGAGGAAATCGTTCCGACAGTTCGTCCTCCGGAATCCCGTCGAAGAGGCCGAACTGCTGCTCGACAAGATTGATGTGTTCTCTTCTGTCGAACAAGAACTTGGCCTTGCGTTCCTCGCCAACCTGCGCCGCCACCGCATTGATGCCGCGAATGACTTCATCGGCCGTCTGTCGAGTCCGCTTGTAAGGCGACACCCAGAATCGAGTGCGCGTATCGGGCATGTTGTTCTCAAGAAAATACCGCCCAAGCCATTCGCCTGCAGACAAAGCTTCCTGCCGGCCCTTCTGACTGAGCGAAATGGCATGATCCGCTAGTTCGAGATGCTTCTTCTTGTCGACATTCCCTTCCGACTCACCATGTCGAATCAGTATCAGTTTCAACGGCGTCATGGGTTATTTTCTCGGTAGCAACCAAGCGTCTGTTCGCGGCCTTGCTTCATTTCATTGCAGTCTTCAAGGCGAAGCTACATCTTCGGCCCGCGGCTGGGATCATCCGGCCCGCGTTGCGCCGATTCCTGAGCCAGTTGCCGATTGACCACCTGGGTTTCCTTCAGTGTGTCTTGCATCGACGGCACCGGGCCATTCACGCTCGCCGCTGCATAGAAGCCGGGCGTGACGCTGCCGACCCATAGCTTCCCATCCGCCATGCCTACCTGCCCCACGCGTTCCGCATCGGGGATGCCGTTACGCTTGGCTTCCAGCATCGCTTTGGCGACGACTTCGTCCGACACGCTGGCCGGCGCGCCGCCGCGAATCTTGGCGAACATGGCTTGGTCGGCTGGGGACAAGCTTGCGATATCGCGATCCGCATTCACCCGATCGCCGAGCGCGCGCTCGCTTTCGCCGGCGCCGCCGTGGCCGCGTTGCGGTTCGCGCGAAGTCGACTGTGCCTGGGAAACGACCATAGTGGCTGCACGATCTTCGGCTACGACCGCTTGCGGCTCCGCGTTTGGCGGCGATGGGGCCGCGATGCTTTCAACAGTACGCTGCTCATGCGTGGCCGGAGCGGTCGGACTTTGGCGTTCGGGCTCAGTTGCAACGGTCGCGGGTTGCTTCGGCTGCGCTAACGTCGGTTCCCGCACCTCGGACTCTGAAGTGCCCGGTCTGTTTTGGGTCGCGGCCTTCGCTTCCGGATCCAAACTGGCGGCCTTCTGCAATTCGATCTTGACCTGTTGCGCCACCGCCAACGCCTGGACCGTATCCGGATCGACCCGCCCGGTATCAGGCAAGCCGTGGTCGCGTTGCAGCTGGCGCACGGCGTATTCGGTTGCGGCGTCGAAGTTCCCACGCTCCGGCACCGGCGCGTCATCGGGGCCGCGATAGCCCACCCGTTGCAATCGATACTGGAGCATCTCCACGTCTTGGCCGCGGTCGCCGCGCCGCAAAGCTCCGTCGTCCGGCGACGGCGCGTTGTCGGCCGCCGCTGCTTGCGGTACAGGCGTAGACGACACCTGGGCCGGCGCCTCGGGCGCCGGCGCTGGCGCTGGCGCGGGCGGTGGTGCGGGTGCCGGCGCCTTCGCTTCCAAAGCGTCTTGCTTTGTCGCCTCAGCCAGCGGAGCGGCAACCGGCGTGGGCTCGGTTGGCTTCGGTACCGATTGCGATCCCTCTTCGGCCCACACTTTGGTGTTCTTCGGCTCGCTAGCCGACGGCGAAACCGATGGAGTGGCGGTGGCTATGCCAGCGCTCCGCTGAGCGACATCCAGGGGCGCGGACGATGCGCGCAAACTCTCGACAGATGGATTGCCCGTCTGCTGCTCCCGCATCTTATCCGCCGCAAGCTCGGCAACCACCGGCTTGACCAATACGGGCGACGGCGCTTCCGGCGCGGGCGACGCTTCTGGCTTGGGTTGCGGACGCAGACGATCCGCGACGGCCGCGTCTATGACGATCTCAGGTTCGCCATCCGCCGCGCCCGCTACCGCTTGCCGTGCCGCGTCCTGCACATCGTCCCGCTTCAAGCCCAAGCGATTGGCCTCGCGAACGACTTGTTCCAACGCAGCCAACTGTTGCGCGGACAAGTTAGCGATCCGCAACTCCGGCGCGTCCGGCGTGGTGGGAGGCGGCGAACGGATATCCAGCAGCGCCATCTGCACTTCCAGCGGGCTGGTAACCGCGTAGACGCGGTTCGCGCCGTCGGCGCCGCGGCCGATGTGCTCGATCGGGCTGTCGACATCGAACTTGCCACTCGCGTTGAGCGCCAGATGCAACGACGTCGCCAGCGGCGCGACTCCATACTCCTGCTGCGTGCGCCTTACCGCTTCCAGCGTCGCTTCAAGCCGTTCCGGATTGGGCTCGACGCCGTGCACCCTGAACGTCGCCAGCAAGTCCTTACGCTCGATGTCCTCCAGCCTCGGCAGCTGCCGCGGCGGAATCGCAGCCACTTGCTGCCTGTGTTGCTCCAACTGCGGCTGCAACTGCGCGCGCGTGCTTTCCAACTCTTGACGCAAATTCCCCGCGGCCACCACCGACTCGCCATTGCGCTGCCACTGCCCGTCGGCCGTGCGCTGGTACAGCTTGCCGTCCGAAGCCACCATCGAATCGTCGCGCAGCGCCGATTCAATGGAAGGCGGCATCGCGCCGAACCGTTCCCAGTACTCGCTCCGATGCACCATCTCATAGCGAGCGGCCATCGGCGCCGGACCGTTGGCGATGTTGTCGCGAATCACCTGCTGCGATGCGCGATCCAACTCCACCGCACGCTCGGGGGTAGCCGTATCGACTCGAACCATCGGCACGCCGGGCTGCTCGAAACCCTCGACAACCTTGCGCTCCCATGCACCCGATTGCGGATTACGCTCCCAATCGGCGCGGCGCAAACTCGGTGGATCGCTGTCCGCTGCCGCGTGCGCGAACGGATTGCGCGGCGATTCCAACCTCCCTATCGCCAGCTCCGTTGCCGAGTTGCTGGCCCGATAGCTCAGCTCAGCGGTCTTTTCCGGATCGGCGGAAAAGGCCTGCTTCACCGGCTTGTCTACGCCGTCATCGAGCATATCGCCCAAATCCTGACGAACCCATTGCAGCCCGTTGGACTCCCAGGCGACACCCTGCAGATCGGTTTGCTTGAAGGTCTTGTAGCTGTCCAGCACCTTGGCGACGTGCTCGCCCACATGCGCGCCGGCCATGGCCGCGCCGCCGACGACGATGAAGCCGACCACACCCGGCCCCGTACTGGCTGCGGTGGCAACCAAGCCCACGGCGCTACCGCCGATCCAACCGCCGGTGCCGCGCGCGGCATAGTGCGTCAGTTCCGACTGGGCCGCCAGTGGGTTTTCTTGCGCGAGGCGGGTCTCCACACGAGACCCGGTCTGTACCGCGTCGTAGGCGCTGGCGGCTATACCCAGGCCGACCGCGGCGCCCACGCGCTTAATTTGGGCAGTCCTTGCGCCCTCTACGGCGCGCTCGGCCTGTGCGACCTGCGCTTGCCAGTCGCTAAGATGCTGTTGTCCTGCCAGAACGTACTCGGTGGGCGGGTTCATGCTCTCGGCTAGCGGTCGGGTTACCGCAGTAAATCTGGGAGTCACACCTTCAATCTGCGTTCCGACGAAGTACTCGCGGCTATCCATCTGAATCGGGCCTTCGCCTGTTTTCAGTGGCTTGCCTTCATCGTCCATCACTACGCGCAACCGACCGACATTTTCGCGGGATCGTGCAACGATCATTTCAAACGCAGTCTGATCACCATGTGTGGTTTGACGCGCCACCAGCACTGCACGCGGAATTTCTTCCACGGTGGTAACGTTATGATTCGCCAGTATATGCGGCACCTCAATCGCGCCGAAAACCCGCGCAGGCTGAGCATCGCTAACGATGGCGCGCACCTCACCGATCGTCTTGTCCGCAAAGCGGGCGGACGCGTCCGCCCACGGACCTTCAGTGGGGTGATAGAGCCAATCACTGGCGGGACCACGATAGTTTCCGAGAACTAGTTGCTCCGCGTCAGCTAAGCCGTGAGCCTTCGCTACTGCATGGTAGAATTCGCGGGACTTGAAGAACTGCGCCGCTTGACTTCTATTGATGACGCGAACGTCCTCATTGGATTCCACCATGCTGTCGACCACATCTGAAGACCACACTCCTTTTGCAGTTTGCCCACTGTAGAGGACGGTGAGTCGGCCCGGACTGTCTGCGTCCAACTGCGCGGCTAACGCTCGAAGTTTCTCTGGAGTTGCGTATTCACTTGGGTAGCGGCGAAGAAGCGCTTTTGCTTCATCAGCAGTCAGCGCATCGGTCATATCACGCACCCCTCATCAACCTCAAGGATGACTTGATAGCTCGGCCACTCGCGCGAGTAGATGCCGAAGCTTCTGTACGCGGTTAGCGCATCTTTAAGGTCCGCAAGAATCTGCGTCCTCTGCTCCTTTAAGTGCAAGGGCAAACCGCTGCTGCCATTGAGCCACATGAGCTTCCATTGCGCCCATCCCGCACCGTCCGCATCCTCCCCTCCGGATATCAGATCAAGCCGCAGGACAATCAAATCGCCGTGCCAATAGAGCGTCCATGACATTCTGTTTCGAAGTTCTGGTTCAGCCCCGCCGCCTATAGCGACATTTCTGAGATAAACGTCTCGATCACGGTCAATCGTCCAATCCCTTGCTCGTGTTCCATTGGATACAAATTTTTCATCAATTTCTTCGATCCGATACTTCTCGACGTCCTCATCAGATATGAATTCATTAACAAACGACATTTCAAGACTCCGTGTTATTAGATAGCCTGGGCTCGCCGCTGCGTCGATTGTTTTGATAGTGCACGATGCCGCCAGGAGCCACAGGTTGACTCAACTTAGTCGCCCGCTTGGCGACTCTGGAGCGCCCTCGGTCGCCCCAGGCTGTCAGCACATCAAGCTGCGGCTTCTGTGGTGCGGGGTATTCAGCCGGGCTGTTTTGTAAGAACTTTGCTGCCATCCCCGCTACGAGCGGCCTTGTCACAGCACACACTCCTCTCCAATCTCCAACGTGATGCTGTACTCAGAGTAGTCAGCGGAGTAGACGCCAGATCCCTGATACGCCGTCAAGGCTTCTCTCAAATCCCCAATAATCTGGCCTCTGAACTGCTCCAAGTGCAGCGGCAATCCGCTACTGCCATTGAGCCAAACCAACTTCCAATGCGACCAGCCGGGCTCTCCCGGCCCACCGCTGGCGTCAAGCAGGTCGAGGCGAAGAGTTAGCAATTCGCCATGCCAATAGAATGTCCAGGTGGTCTGATTACGGAGTTCCGGCTCAGCCCCGGCACCCGTCGCAACATTGCGCAGATAGATATCGCGATCGCGATCTACCGTCCAATCTCGCGCATTGGTTCTACCAACCACAAACTTTGCGTTGATAGCTTTGAGGTCGTACTTCTCGACATCCGCGGCGGGAATGAATTCGTTCAGAAACGGCATTTTTTAGCGCTCCGTGTCAGCACATACGCCAGGCACGCCGGTACGCGCAGAAAGCGCGGAGATACGGATTGCAATGGTCGGCAGAAATCAAGCATATGAACTGTCCGTGTCAAGCCTCTGATCGCACATCCTGGACGATACGGGCTGCTGTCGATTGACGCGAAGCGCTCCAACCGGGAGGTTCCGCAGCTGGCATGTCTACGTCGTCTTCCACCGGGAGATTGATACGGGCCACTAGTGCCGTCAAGTCCGAGTATTTCTGACACATCGAAGTTTTCGGGCCGAACTTCGATTTCTCACAAGAACATGTTGACCCTTGCTGTTCTCAAGCGATTTTCAGGCACATTTCCTGCTCCACTGAATAAACCCGGCAAGGCTAAGTACGCCGCGGATATTGCCGCAGAGCCCCTCGGCCCGCCGCGGGCCCTGGACGTCGCGCGAGCGGCACACACCGAACCCGGCACTTCCCTCCCCACCCGCAACCCGTCACCCTGACTCAACCCCCAAACCGGACCCACCGCCATGGCCCACCGCAGCCGCCTGGCCGGCTTCATCATCGATTGCGAAACCGGCGAGATCGACGCCGCCGCCGAGTTCTGGAGCGGCGCGCTCGGCTTGGCCCGGGTCGAAACCTACGACGACGACGGCGCGCAGTACGCGCAACTGGCCGATGCGGCGGGCTCGCTGCATGTGGAAGTGCAGAAGGTCTCGCATCCTTCGCGTGTGCATCTGGATATCGAGAGCGACGATCTGGATGCGGAAGCGGCGCGTCTGGAAAAGCTCGGCGCGACTCGGGTCGGGTTCGTGAAGCGTTGGTGGGTGATGCAGGCGCCGACGGGGCATCGGTTCTGCATTGTGCGGATGAAGCATCCGGAGTTGGGGACGCCGCCTAACGTTTGGGATTAGCGGTCGCCGGTAAAGCGGCTCTGCGCTAGCGCCGGGCGCAAAGTCAAAATGGATTCCGGCTTTCGCCGGAATGATGGGTGTGGGGAATGCCGCGATTTTGTTGGTGTGCCTAGGTTACCCGTAGCGGGAGACGACGCCGCTCAACTGTCGTCGACCACCAACCGATCGCGTCCGGCCGCTTTGGCTCGGTACAAGGCTTGATCGGCGCGATCGAACACTTGCTCGGGCTCATCCCTGCCCGGTTCGCCTCCGGCCACGCCGATCGACACGGTCAGCGCGAACGGCAGCGCCGAGCGGGCGACGCGTTGGCGGATGCGTTCGCCGACTTCGGCCGCGGTGGCCAGGCGGGTGCCAGGCAAGACGACCAGGAATTCTTCGCCGCCGTAACGCACCGCCATGTCGCCTTCGCGGATCGACGCGGCGACCGAGTCGGCCACCGCGCGCAAGGCGCGATCGCCGAGCAGGTGGCCGTGGCGGTCGTTGACGCGCTTGAAGTGATCCACGTCGATCAGCATCAAGGTGTAGGCGCCGCGGCCCAGGCGCGACCACGCGTCGGGGCTGCCCTGCAATTGGCTCAGCGCGGCGCGATTGAGCAGGCCGGTCAAGGCGTCGTGGCTGGCGCTGTGCTGAAGCTGTTCGTGCCGGCGCTGCAGATCGGCCTGCGCGCTTTCGAGCTGGCGCGCGAACGCTTCGCGCTCGGACAGCAGGCGCTGCTGCTCCAGCGCATAGCGGCGCAGTTCGAACAGGTGCTGGATTTGCCGCGCCAACGCCGCGAGGCCTTCGCGCTGCGCCGCGCGCAAAACGCGTGGCTGGGCATCGAGCACGCAAATCATGCCCAAGGGATGGCCGTCCGGGCTCAACAGCGGCGCGCCTGCGTAGAAGCGCAGCGGTTTTCCGTCTTCCAAGGTCAGCCCGAGCGAGGCGAAGCGCGGGTCGCCGGTAACGTCGTCGATCAGGGTCAATCGATCGGGCCGCGCTTCCCAGATCAGCTGGCTGCAGATCGACAGCGAGCGCGGCAACTCCGTGGGTTCGATGCCGTGGCGCGCCTTGAACCAGACCCGCTCCTGATCGAGCAAGGCGATCGCCGCCGCCGAGGTATCGCACAAGGTCGCGGCCAGGCGGACCATATCGTCGTAGGCCGGTTCGGCGACGCTGTCGAGCAGGCCGTAAGCGTGCAGCGCGGACAGTCGCTCGGGTTCGTCGCCGCAGGTCGCTAACGCCGGGCCGGGCGGGATCGAGCCGAGTTCGGCCGAACCGGGCAGAACCGGATCGGACGGAGACTGCGACGGTGGGATACGCAACGGCACGATGGTCATCGGCGATCGGAATCAAGCATCGTTACGGGTGCCGGTTCAGGCTACCGCAGTTGCGTTCAGCAGCCGTGACGGCGCGCGCCGTTTGACGCATTGCCGGCGCCGGCCGTCACCGGGCCCGCCGATGCGGGCAGCGCATGGGTTCAATCCGCGCCGCCCATCGAACCTAACCCGCGCGATCCAGCCAAACCGCGAGGCCCTGCGCATTGAGTTCGACATCGATCGCCAAGGCCGCGCGCACCTGCGCATCGTCGAGCGGGCTGCCGTGCGCCGCCGCGCGGGCGGCGTAGTAATCGGCCAAGGCCGCGGTCAGCGATGCGTGGCGGTCGCCGCCGGCGGCATGCGCTTGCCGCGCCATGCTCACCATCGCGTCGATCTGTTCGATCAGCTCCGCGCCCAGCCGCTGCACATCGCCGACCCGGCCGTAGTGGGTCAGAAACACCCAGGCCGGATCGCGCGCCAGCAGCGCGCGGATCGATGCCTTCAACGGTTCGGGTTCGAACTGCACCGGCGAGCTGGTCGGCAGCACGAACGGGCCGCGCGGCGAATCGAACTCGCGATACGACAAGCCGAAGGTGTCGCCGGTGAACCAGCCGCGGCTGCGCTGATCCCACACGCACAGGTGATGGCGCGCATGTCCGGGCGTGTCCACGCACAGCAGCGGGCGCCCGGCCAGATCGACCACATGGCCGTCTGCGGCGATCACCACGCGTTCGGCCGGCACCGGCACGATCTCGCCGTAGCTGCGCGCCATTTCCTCCTCGCCGTACACCGCGGTGGCGCCGGCGACCAGGCGCGAGGGATCGATCATGTGCGGCGCGCCGCGCGGATGCACCACCAGCCGCGCGTTGGGCAAGCGCTGCATCAATGCGCCGGCGCCGCCGGCGTGGTCCAGATGCACGTGGGTCAGGATCAGCCAATCCACGTCCGACGGCGTCAGCCCTTGCGCGTCCAGCGCCGCCAGCAAGGCCGGAATCGAATGCTGGGTGCCGCAATCGACGAACGCGGCGCGGCCGCGTTCCACCAGCAGGTACGCGGCATCGAAGATCGGCCGCTGAAAGCCGGTATCGACGGTGACGATGCCGGGCGAGTCGGCATCGTGTTCGGAGGATCGATGGGCGATGTTCATGGCGAAAGCATCCGGCGGCGGCTGCCCCGAGTCTATGCCCTGCCAGGTCATGGCCGCGATGCGGCTTTGGTCGGCAAGCCGGCGCCGCCGCGATCGCTCAGCCGCGGCGGCCGGCGGTTCCGCGCAACCAGCGCCAGCGCACCGCGAAGGCGATCGCCAGCACCAGCAGAAACACGCCGTAACCCAGCGAGGTGGCCAGAATCTGCGGCCACATCGCGCCGTAATCGTGACCGGCGTGCATATGCGCCCAATGCACCGCCAGCACGAACGCGCACACCGACGCCGCCAGCGACACCGCATCGAACAACTTGCGCGCCAGCATCCGCGGCTGGCGCGGATACAGCCAGAACAACGCGCCGAGAATCGCGAACCAAGGCAGGAACAGAATCAGCGCCAGATTGACTTCGACAAAGCGGCTCACCGCACGGCGTCTCCCGACCCGGCTGCCTGCTTGGCCGCGCGCGCGTCGCTTTCGGCCTGGGCGATCGCCGCCAGCGCCGCGGCGACCCGCGCCTGCCCTGCGTCGTCGACCGGCTCGGCCGCCGCCAGCAGACGCGCCAGTTCCAACTGCCCGGCCTTGGCCGCGCCGAGCAACTGGCCGATGTCCTTGGGCGCGGCGAAAGCGCGGCTTTGCAGCAGCACTTCGTCGCCGTCGGCGAGTTTGAAATAGAACTGGCCGTCGTTCTCGCGGTACTGCTTGAACGCCGGCACCGACGCGGACTTGGGCTCGGCCTTGGCCGGCGCGGACGCCGTCGCGACGCGCGAGAGATCGCGCAGGCCCACCGCTTCGCGCAAGGCTTTCATCCGAGCGATCACGTAACGCTCGCGCACCCGGCGCGCGCCGTCGACCAGAATCGCTTCGATGTCCTGCGGACGCGACATCAGGTCTTCGTACTTCTCGCGCAGCGGCGCGATCTCCGCGTCGACGCGTTCGAACAGCGCCTGCTTGGCCTCGCCCCAGCCGATGCCGTCGGCGAAGGCGCGGCGCATGGCCTGGGTTTCTTCTGCGCTGGCGAAGGCCTGATAGATCTGGAACAAGGCCGAACCTTCGGTGTCCTTGGCCTCGCCCGGCGCGCGCGAATCGGTGACGATGGAATAGATCAGCTTCTTGAGCTGATCGCGCGGCGCGAACAACGGGATGGTGTTGTCGTAGCTCTTGCTCATCTTGCGGCCGTCCAGGCCCGGCAAGGTCGCCACGCTTTCTTCGATCTGCGCTTCGGGCAGCACGAAATGCTCGCCGTAGATGTGGTTGAAGCGCTGACCGAAATCGCGCGCCATCTCGATGTGCTGGATCTGATCGCGGCCCACCGGCACCTTGTGCGCGTTGAACACCAGGATGTCGGCCGACATCAGCACCGGGTACATGAAGAGGCCCGCGTTGATGCCGGCGTCCTCGTCCTCGTTCTCGGCCACGTTCTTGTCGACCGCGGCCTTGTAGGCGTGGGCGCGGTTGAGAATGCCCTTGCCGGCCACGCAGGTCAGAAACCACGCCAGCTCGGGAATTTCGGCGATGTCGCTCTGACGGTAGAACCAGACCTTGGCCGGATCCAGACCGCAGGCCAGCCACGTCGCAGCGATTTCCAGGGTCGAGCGCTGCACGCGCTCGGGCTCGGTCACTTTGATCAGCGCGTGCAGATCGGCGAGGAAGTAATAGCTCTCCGCATCCGGGGCGCGGCTGGCGAGGATGGCCGGGCGGATCGCGCCGGCGTAGTTGCCCAGGTGCGGGGTGCCGGAGGTGGTGATGCCGGTGAGGACGCGGGTCAGGGTCATAACGGATCTTGCGGGAACGTGATCGGCCAGTTTAAGGCCAAAGCCCCGGGCCGGACGTGCCGGCTCAGCGCCGTTCCGCGGCCGTTCCGGGGCGTCCGTCGCGGCGCGGCGGCGTTAACCCCACCCGGGCCGGCCCCGCGTTTGCATGCTCCGAACCCCCAGGAGATGTCCCCATGTTCCGCTCGCTAGTCCTGCTCGCCGGCGCCGCGCTGACCGCCTCCGCCTGCACCCCGAGCTACGCCCGCCCGCTGGTCGACGTGGCGGTGATCGACCGCGACAACGGCGACTGGCTGACCAGCTGGCCGCATCGCGGCCAGCAGTGGATCGCCGGCACCCCCGGCCACCGTTATTCGGTACGGCTGACCAATTCCAGCGACCAGCGCGTGCTGGTGGTGCTGTCGGTGGACGGCGTCAACGCGGTCAGCGGCCAGACCGCCAATCCCCAGCAGGCCGGCTACGTGCTGGAGGCCTGGCAATCGACCGAGATCAACGGCTGGCGCAAATCGCTCGACGATGTCGCCCAGTTCGTCTTCACCGACCTGCCCGACAGCTATGCCGCGCGCACCGGCCGGCCGGACAACGTCGGCGTGATCGGCGTGGCGGTGTTCCAGGAACGCCAGCTGTATCGCCCAGTGTACCCGCAGCCGCGCCCGTATCCGTCGCCCTATCCGTATCCGCCCTATGCCCGCGCCGAAGGCGAGCGCGACCGCGATACGGCGGCCAAGGCCGAGCGCCGGGCCGGCAATGCCGCGCCCGCGCCTGCCGCCACCGGCAGCGCGCGCGAGCAGGCCGCGGCCGATTCGATGGCATCGCAATCGATCGGCACCGGCCACGGCGCGCGCGAATGGTCGCCGGTCTCGCAGACCGATTTCGTCCGCGCCTCGCGTTCGCCCGCGCAGGTGATCCAACTGCGCTACGACGATTACTACAGCCTGGTCGCGCGCGGCGTGGTGCCGCGCCATCGCGATCCGTACTACCCCGGCCGCGGCGAACCGCGCGCGTTCCCCAATGGATTCGTCGCCGATCCGCCTTCGCGCGGCTGGTGATCCCCGCGCGAACGAACGGGCCGGATTCGCATCCGGCCCGTTCGCTTTTCTACTCGGTCTGTTTCATCGAATTCGCGCATCCGATGGTTCTCCCGCGGCGGTCCACAGCGCCGTCGGGAGAGTTCCATCGCGCTACGCGAACGCGGGCTGCACCGCGTCCGCGCATCGGCTTGGCGCGGTCAGTTCAAGGTCTTCTCGAATTCCTTGACTTCCTTCTCGGCGCGGTCGCGTTCCCAACCGTAGCGTTCTTGCAACTTGCCCGCGAGGTATTCGGAATTGCCTTCGGCGACATCGAACACGTCGTCGGTCAAATCGCCCCACTTGGCCTTGGCCTTGCCTTTGATCTGGGTCCACTTGCCGGCAATGATGTCTTTGTTCATCGTAGAACTCCTTACGTTGGGGGATGCGGATTCTCGGATGGCGGGTTCGCGCATCGAGAAATACGTGGCGGGGAAACGATCCGTCGCCAAGCACGAAGCCGCATGAAACCACGCGCTGCGCTTGATCGAAGCTGTCGTTGCCCTGACACGGATCCGGCGTCTGGCTTGCCGATATCGCGAGGCCATCGTGGCATCGCCCGCATTCGCATCCGATCACGATTGCGTTAGCCGGGATTTGATGTCGATGAACACTTTGAACGCTTCAGTTCAATGTGTGCGCCGGTTCGCATCGCCGCGCGCCATCGCGCATGCGCGATGCCATCGATGAGCGAAAAAGAAAAAGGCCGGATCGCTCCGGCCTTTTCTTTCGCTTCGGATGTTCGCCGCGGCTTACTTGCCGTCGCGAACGTCCTCGGCCTTCTGTTCGACCTTCTCACCGGCCTTTTTCACGTCCTTACCGGCGCCGGCGATGGTGTTGCACGCGGACAGGGTGCCGATCGAGAACAGAGCCAGCAGCAACAGGGCAGTCAAACGCTTCATGGGATCTCCTTGGTCGGTTGCAGGTACCAGACGGCGCGGCACGCGTCGCGTCCTGGGTAGGGATCAGACGCGAGCGAATGTGAAGCCTGCGTGCAGCGGGCGTCGGAGATCCGCGAAAACAAAGGCTTGCGCGAGCGATGGCGGGATCCGGCGTCAGCGGCGATTCATCACCGCGGCGCCGGACGCCGCGAGCGGTTTCACTCGCGCATCAAGGTCGACTTGCCGAACAGACTCTCGACCAAGTCCACCGACAGCTTGGCGGTGCGGTTGCGCTTGTCGAGAATCGGATTGAGCTCGACGATGTCCAGCGACGCCAGCCGGCCGTTGTCGGCGATCATCTCCATCACCAATTGCGCTTCGCGATAGTTCGGGCCGCCCGGCACGGTGGTGCCCACGCCCGGGGCGATGCTGGGATCGAGGAAGTCGACGTCGAAGCTCACGTGCAGATGGGTGTTCTCGTCCACGCCTTCCAGCGCTTCCTCCATCACCCGCTTCATCCCGATCTCATCGATGTAGCGCATGTCGTACACGTCCAGACCGTGCTGCTGGATCAACTGCTTCTCGCCCGGATCGACCGAGCGGATGCCGATCTGACGGATCTCATCGGGACGCATCGCCGGCGCCGGGCCGCCGAGCGTGGTCAAGGCTTCCGGACCGATGCCGCACAAGCACGACACCGGCATGCCGTGGATGTTGCCCGACGGCGTGACCTTGCTGGTGTTGAAGTCGGCGTGCGCATCCAGCCAGAGCACCCGCAGCTGCTTGCCGGTTTCGCGGCAATGGCGCGCCACCGCGGTGATCGAACCCAGGCCCAGGCAATGGTCGCCGCCGAGCAGGATCGGCATGCGGCCTTCGCGCAATTCCGCGCCGACCGCGTCCATCACCAGACGGTTCCAGGTCACCACTTCGGGCAGATGCCGATAGCCTTCGACCGGCTTTTGCCAGGGATTGCGCGGGCCGTCGAGATTGCCGCGATCGATCACATCGACGCCGCGCGCACTCAAGGCTTCGCCGAGGCCGGCGATGCGCAAGGCTTCCGGCCCGAGCCGCGCGCCGCGGTGGCCGGCGCCGACGTCGGTCGGCGCGCCGATAAGCGAAACCGGGGGATAGGTACGATTCATAGCAGTTCCTCTGGCCGCGCTGGCTGACGGATGAGCGCGCGGCAAATAGTGAACGCGACCGATGCCCGCGGCATCGCGCGATCGCCGCAACAGGGCCGTTGCGGCCGCCGACGATGGGAGCATTCTAGTCGCTGGCACCAATAGCGGCCATGGCCGCCTTTGGGGCCTGACTTCCTTGGAAATGCACCTATGGCGTGCATGTTTAGCGCAAACCACGCGTTTTCCCCGAGTCAGGTTGTCGTGCGCCGAGCGGTTTGGTATGAGTGCCTCACAGCCAGACCAGGGGAGGGTCACCGTGCGGACCATCGCGGACTCGGCAGCGATCGCTGCCTTGTTGTTCGCCGCCGGTCACCTGAGCGCCTGCGCGCACACCTCCCGGCCTTCCGGTTCGATACCGGCCAAAGAGAGCGCTGCCATGACCTCGACCACGGCATCGGCTGTCAACAGCAACCCCACGCTCGATGCCGAGCAAATCGGGCGCAGGTTCCTGAAATTGATCGAAAGCCTCAAATCGCGCAGCGATTTGAGCGAGCAGCGCATCAGGGAAGCCACCGGCATCGAGTTGAAGCCCGGCGAGTCGGGCCCCTTCTACAGTCAGCCGCTGCAGGCGGATTGGTACTACATCCTGCATTACGTACCTGAATCGGCGTCGTTGAAACGCGGGGTCGGTTTGGAGTTCGGCAATCGCGCCGATCGTCATGCCGATATGTCGCCGATATGTTCGCTGAGCTTGCAGGACTACCACGGCGCGCTCGAAGCGATGGGATTTCATGGCGCACAGACTACCGGCGAGATCGGCCAGCCGATCGATTGGCGTTATCACCGCAACGACATCAGCCTGTCGATCGTCGCTTGGCCGCAAGCCGGTTCGCACGACGCAAGCAGCCAGCGCAACTGCGTGAGATCGATCGCCACCCTCAACTGAGTAGGGAGACTCATCCATGACCACCACCATCGATCCGGATCTGGAAAGGGCGATCGAACACTTCAAGAATCAGCCCGGCGTCAACGCCGATCAGGTGGAGCAACTGCGTTCTGCGATCCAGGGCGATCCGCGACTGCTGCTCGATCTCAATCAGGCTGCAGTGGCCGGGCAAATCCGCGGCTTCGCACCGCAGCCGGCCGCCGGCGCGCGGCCCAACCTCATCGGAACCTACGATCTGGCAACCGGTGTGATTACGTTGCCGGCATCGAGCCTACAGGCGAGCGGCACGACGGCCAGCGCCGATCTCAACGCAGTGTTGCAGGTACAGGACATGTCGGTGCGGTTCGCGAACGGCCGTTACCCCAACCCGGAGAATTCGCCTGACAGCCTGGGAGACACGCTGCCGGTTACCCAGGAGATGGTCGACAATCTGCAGGCGACGTTCAATGGTTCGCCGTTGCTGGCAGAACAAATCAAGCGAGCCGCGACCACGCCCGATCCCGAGGACACGTTCGCGCCGCCGCGCAATCATGTCGAGAATTTCGGATTCATCTCCGACACGAGAATCGCGGGCAATTACGACGGCGATGGCAAGACGATAAACATATTGGCGTCGAAGCTGCAGGCGGACAGGTACGACCCGATCGGCATGACCTTCCTGCTCGGGCACGAGATCGAGCACGGCTTGAACCATCCGGTCACTCGGCAAGCCGGTCCCACGCTACGCGCCGAAGCGGGCGCGGTTGCAGCGGGCACAAGCGTGGTCCACGACTACACCGCAGCCATCGGCAAGTATGTGCAGTCGGGTCGAATCAACGAAGCCGAAGCCGAAATCGCCGGATGGAACGCCGTGCTGAGCAACCTCCAGCAGAGAAATCCCTCGGCCAACCTGACCGAGATGCTGGGTACCGGCAATCCGAACATGCACGATTTCGTCGAGCGCGATCCTGTCACCAATGCGGTGCGGGCTTTGCCGGCGCCCGCCGGGGAGAAGCCGCTCTCATTCAACGCCGACGGCAGCCTTACACCCACAGCCGACAATATCGCCGCGATCGGTCGGCGGTATTTCGATCGTCCGGCGGCGACGCCGGGCATCGCTGGCGAATCTTTCTATCCGAACTACTACGGCGCCCATGCGGTGGAAGCGGCGATCGAGGCGGAACGTCAGCACGTTGCGACCCATCCCGGGGTCGACCACCAAATGACCATCGACATGGCCAGCCTGCAACTGAGCGAGAGCGCACTCGAACGCGAAGGCATCGATATCGACACTAATCCCCGTACGCCACAGCCGTATTACGACAGCAGCCACGGATCGGCGGTATTGCGTCATTTCGATCACACCCAGGACGGAAGCGTCAGCCCGGCCCACGATCATCGCTACGTGCCGGCCGTGCCCTCTTCCCACACGCCCCATCAAACGGACGCCGCGGCGCCGCAGGCGTTGTCGCCGAACGATCTGGCCATGCATGCGCGCATCCGCGCCGACCTGACCGCGCCAGTCTCCGACGAAGTGCTCACGCGCGCCGTGCGCGCAGCGAACCAACAAGGGATGGAACGACCCGAGCAGATCGGTTCAGCCGCGTTGATCAACGATCGGCTATGGGTTGCCAGCACGGTCCCCGGCTTCGTCGCCAGCGTGGACGTCAACGCGAGAACCATTGCGCCGCAGGCGGGCACGCAAACGCCGGTGCAAAACGATCAACGCGAGCAGGCCGCTCAAGCGCAAGAACCGGCGCGGACCGGGCCTCGTCCGTAGCCTGGTTGCCGCCGGACGGTTGCGTGTGGTTGCGCCTGAATCCGCGAGGTGGTGCGTCGACACCGAGGTGATGAGTCGAGGCGGTTGGAGACTTGGATCAGGTGCCGGGGTGCGGCCGGGAGAGTTGCCGGCCATTGGATGAGGCGGACCGGGCGGTTGCCTTTTCTCGGGTTCACGTGGTGCCGCTTGTCCGAATCGAACGGACGACCGCTCGCTTACAAGGCGAGTGCTCTACCAACTGAGCTAAAGCGGCGATGACGTGACGCGGTCGGCGGTTCCGGACAAGCGCCGGAAGCGGCGCGACCGGCGCATTCTATCGCGCCGGCGTCTCAACGCGGCAACCGGGCGGGGGCGTTGCCGAATCCAGGCGTAAAAACTGCGCGATTCAGCCCAGTCCCGTCAGCCCAGTCCCGCGCACGAACGGCCGCGCCAGCGCGCGGCGCCCGCGGCGCGGCGCAGTGCGTCGCCGTCGGAGGTGGTGGTGGCGGCATCGATCCAGCTGGCTCCGCCGCCGCTTTCGCCCAGGGCTTCCACGCGCACCGCGAAACCGGCCGCGCTGAGTTCGGCGCCGCGCTTGCGCGCCGATTCTTCGCTGCGGAACCGGCCCAGGGCGATCGCGTTGGCGTCGGCGCCGCTCATCACGAACAAGTCGCTGAAGCCGGCCGCGCGGATGCGTTGCGCGGTCGCCTGCGCCGCATCGGCATTGGCGGTCGGCAGGTACACGCGCCAGCCGCGCGAACTCTTGCCGCCGCCTTCGCTGCGGGTGGCCAGCTTCTGCGTCAACGGCACCAACTTGGCGAGCGCGGCGGAGGCGGCGGTGGCATCGGCGAACGGACCGACGCTGAAGCACTGCGGCTTGGCCGCGGGCGGCGGTTCGGGCACGGGCAGCGGGGTGGCCGGCGCGGTGGCGGCCGCGGTCGCGTTGACGGCAGCAGGTTTGCTCGGATCGGGTTTGGCGGGTTCGGGCTTGACCGGCTCGGGCTTGATCGCAGGAGCCGCCGTCGGTGCGGCGACGGCGGGCGCGGGCTTAACCGCATCGGCGGAAGCGCCAGCGGCCGCCGGCGCCTTGATCGCCACGGTGCGCGGCTCCTCGACCAACTTCAGTCGCGCAACGCCCAACGGCGGCGCCTGTTCCACCGGCGGCGGCGGCGCGGGACGCGCGATCCACCACGCGGCGACGCCGAGGTTGAGCACGATCAGCAGAACGATGAGGGCACGAACGAGCATGCGGGGATTCTAGCCTGCCCGGTCGCCGCGCCGCTCAGCGCGAAGTTTCGATTCCGGCCCAGATCGCGAGGCCTTCCAGCACCAGACCCGGCGCGGCGATCGGCGCGGGCAACGCGGCGGCGAGCGCGTCGCTGCCGCCGCCGTGCAACAGCAGTTGCGGCACCGTGCCGAGTTTGAGCTTGGCCGTGGTCAGGCTGCGCTCGATCAAGGCCAGGGCGGCGCCGTCGCAACCGGAGGCCAGCGCGTCCTCGGTGTCGGCGGCGAACGACAGGCGCTGGCCGCCCTGTTCGGGCAATTGCGGCGCGCGGCCGTGCAGCGCTTCGCGCATCAGCGTCGGCGAGGGCGCGATCAAGCCGCCGTGGTGCAGGCCCTCGGCGTCGATCAGATCGATGGTCAGGGCGGTGCCGACGCCGCAAATCAGCGCCGCGCCGTCGCCGCGCGCGTGCGCGCCGAGCAAGGCCAGAAACCGGTCGACACCGAGCTTGCGCGGTTCGGCATAGGCGATGCGCACGCGGCCGAAACCGCTGAGTTCGAAACTCGATTGGGTGCGCGCGATCGAGATCCGCCCGCAGCGCGCGCTCAGCGCTTGCAGCACCGCCATGCGCTGGGCCGGATGGGCGACGCTGGCCAGATACGCCACCTCGATCCGCTCCGCCGGCAACGCTTGCGCCAGCGCCGCGGCGATGTCTTCTTCGCGATGCGGCAACGCCAGCGCCGGGCCGGGACGGCCGTCGGTCGCCAGCGGCGCGCACTTGAGCCGGGTGTTGCCCAGATCGAACAGCCACGCGTTCATCGCGACGCTCCCGCGATCCGCCGCACGCTGACTTCGCCGGCATGGAAGCTGCGTTGCTGGCCCGAATCCAGACGCACCCGCAGCGCGCCGTCCTCGCCCAGACCGACCGCCACGCCGGTGTGCTCGGCATCGGCGCCGTGCACGGTCACCGCCTGCCCGGCCAGTACGTCGAACGCTGCATAGCGCTCGATGAAGGGCGCCAGGCCGGAGCCGTCGAATTCGTCCAGCGCCGGCAACAGTTGGTCCAGCAACGCCGCGGCCACCGCGTTGCGCGACACCCCGCGCGCGCCGGCCAACGTCGCCAAATCGCACCAGGGCTGATCGATTTGCGCCGCCGCAGCCGCCGGCATGCGCACGTTCAAGCCCAGGCCGATCACCGCGCGCGCCGGGCCGGCGTATTCGCCGCCGCCTTCGACCAGCAAGCCGCCGAGTTTGCGCAAACCCGCGCCGTCGAATACGACCAGATCGTTCGGCCACTTCAGGCCGACTTCGGCGAAGCCCAGGCCGCGCAGGGTCTGGGCGGCGGCGATGCCGGCGACCAGACTGAGTCCGCCTAACCGGGCCAAACCGCCGCCGAACGAGCGCGCCAGCGACAGGTAAAGATGCGCCGCCAGCGGCGAAGCCCAGGCCCGTCCGCGCCGGCCGCGGCCGCCGGTCTGGCGCTCGGCCAGCAGGGCGACGGCGCCGTGCGCGGGCGTGGGCCGGCGCAGCAGTTCGCTGTTGGTCGAATCGATGCTCCAGGCCACGTCGAGCTCGGCCAAACGCGTACGGGTGTCCGCGTCCAGCGCAGCGGCGATGGCGTCGGCGTCGAGCAGATCCAGCGGCTGCGACAAGGCGTAACCGCGGCCGGGCTTGGCTTCGATCGCCACGCCGGCTTCGCGCAAGGCTTCGATTCGCTTCCACACCGCGGCGCGGGTCTGCCCGGCCGCGCTGGCCAGCGCGTCGCCGGTGGCGGGGCCCGCGATCAGGCGTTGCAGCAAGGCGCGGTCGTCCATCAGCCCCGGCGCCAGCGATGCAGCAAGCGCGCGCGGGCGAAGCGCGATTCGGTGCCCGCGCGCAGCCGCGCCAGATTGCCGCGATGGGTGAACACGATCAGCGCCGCCGCGGCCGCCGAAAACCACAGCCGCGGCGCGCCGGCATCGGTGAACCAGCCCAGCAGCGGCAGGCTCAGCGCCGCGATCACCGTGGCCAGGCCGACATAGCCGCTGGCGATGATCACCGCGCCCCAGATCACCACCAGCACCGGCACCGCGAACGGCCACAGCACCAGCAACGAACCGATCAACGTTGCCGCGCCCTTGCCGCCGCGGAAACCGTGCCAGATCGGCCACACATGGCCCAGCACCGCCGCGAACGCGGCCAGATAACCGTGCGCGGTCACCGTCCAGTCGGCGCCGACCGGCGCGTAGCGCAACGCCAGCCACGCCGCCAGCGCGCCCTTGCCGATATCGATCACCACCACCCCGAGCGCGAAGCGCAGGCCCTGGGTGCGCAAGGCATTGGTGCCGCCGGCGTTGCCGCTGCCTTGTTGGCGGATATCGACGCCGCGCAGCTTGCCCAGCAGCAGGCTGCCCGACAGCGAGCCGATCGCGTACGCGGCCAGCAGCAACAGCGCCGACAACGGCGTCACGGCGGCGGCGATCGACAACGGCGGGAGCGAAGCGGCGAACGGCATGCGCGGATTATGCGCGAGGACGCGCGGATACGGGCCCTGCGCGGCCGCGCGGCGTGGCGATAAACCGCTCCACCACGGACTAACCCGCGCTGCCCGGCACCGGCTGCAACGACACCAGCAACGCGCCCCGCCCCGCGTGCGCGCCCAGCGCCGGCCCGGTTTCGACCAGCCAGGCCTGATCCAGGTCCAGCCTTCGCCGCAGCGCTTCGAGCAAGCGCTCGCCATCGGTGCGGGCATCGCAATGGCCGACGATCGCCCGCCAGCGCTGGCCACGCGCGGCGCGCTTGGCGATGTAGCGGGCGAACGCCTCCGGCGCGCCGGCCTTGGCGAACAACCCGCCGCTGACGCTCAAGCGGCCCTCGGGCCCGACCTTGGCGATCGGCGTGAGCCCGGTGAACTTCACCAGCGGCCCGGCCCAGGGCGGAATGCGGCCGCCACGCACCGCGTGCGAGATGTTGCGCGCCATCACCCAGGTCGCGGTCAGCGGGCGCAGCCGTTCCAGCTCGGCGACGATCGCCGCCAGCTCGATGCCGTCGGCGGCCAGCTCGGCCGCGCGCCAGGCCAGCAAGGCCTGCCCGCCGGCTGCGTTGAAGGTGTCGAACACGCTCACCCGCGCCGGATCGGCGCGCGCGGCAGCTTGTTCGCCGGCCTGCAAGGTGCCCGAGACCGCGCGCGACAGCCCCACGTACAACACCTGGGCGCGATGGCCCAGCAAGAACTCGAACGCGCGCCGGAAATCGCCCGGCGGCGGCTGGCTGGTGCGCGGCAAGTCGGCGGCCACGGCCATGCGCCGATAGAACTCGGGCGTGGCCAGGCCGACCTTGTCCAGGTAATCGCGGCCGTCCACCGACACCCGCACCGGCACCACCTGCAGGCCGTAGCGTTCGGCCAGCTCATCGGGAAGATCGGCGGCGCTGTCGGTGACCACTGCGACCCGCTGCGCGCGCTCCACGCTGCGTTGCTGCGCCAGCATGTCGTCGGCCTTCATCGCCTCGACCGCGCCGTAGCGCGCACATACGTCGAACAACAGCTGCGGCGAAGCGACATGGCCGTGCACGCGCAAACGCGCGCCGCCGCCGGCCAGCACCAGCGAGTCGGCGCCGCAGGCTTCCAGCGCGTCGCGCAGGGCCTCGCGCGGCAGATCGGTGCCGACCACCAGGCATTCGCTGCACCAGCGCCGGTGCGGATCGACCGCCTCGTGCATTAACGGAATCTGCGCGTCGCCGCCATGCGCGTGACCGTGGCAGGCCTCGTTGGCGGCCGCGTCGGCGCCGTGCACGCGCAACGCGCGCGGGCCGCCGTCGACGAACTCGGCGATGCCTTCGAGCAGATCGACGAAGCCTTGCGCGCCGGCATCGACCACCCCGGCCCGCTGCAACAACGCCATCTGCTGCGGCGTGCGCGCCAGCGCGTGGCGGGCGCGGGCCAGGGCGCTGGCGAAACCCGGTCGCGGGTCGCCGTCGACGCTGGCGCGGGCGGCTTCGTCCAGGGCATCGGCGAAGGCGTTGATGACGCTGAGGATGGTGCCCTCGACCGGATGCGCCAGCGCGGCGCGGGCGTTGGCCGCGCCGTGGCGCACCGACGCGGCCAGGGTCGCGGCGTCCAGCTCGGGTTGGCCGCGGGCGTGTTCGGCCACGCCGTACAGGAACTGGGCCAGGATCGCCCCGGAATTGCCGCGGGCGCCGTCGATGGCGTCGTCGCCGATGCGCTTGAGCAGTTCGCCGATATGCCGGCTGCGCCGGCTCAGCGCCCCGTTCAGCAGGCTGCCCAGGGTGTGGGCGAGGTTGTTGCCGGTGTCGCCGTCGGCGACCGGAAACACGTTGATCCGATTGAGCGCATCGCGTCCGGCGATGACCCGCCGGGCGCCCGCGATCAGGGCCCGGCGCAAAGCCGGAGCGGTCAGGGGCTGGCGAGGGTTCGGCATGGGCGCAGTCTCGCGCAAACCTGAGCAGGCGCCTGCTGCGCCGCAGCATTCACACTGCTTTGACGCCGCCGGTCCGAACCGCCGGCCCAAACCACCGATTCGGTACGGTTTTCGCGTTATAGTCGGCAATCGCTCACGGCCTTCCGGCCGCGCCGACCCCAAGGATTCCGCCATGTTACGGATCTGTATGTGCCTGCTGTTCGCGTTCGCCAGCCTGGCCGTCACGGAGGTCAGCGCACGCGAGGTCAACAAGCTCAGCCCGAACGACTCGTGCTCCAACAACTCGGCGCCGCGCAAGGACACTGCCGCGCGCGGCACCGGCCGCGGCAACGCGCCGCCGACCGCGCGCGACACCAAGGCCAAGCCCAGCGTGCACAGCGACTCGGAAAGCAACAACCGCATGCAGTCGCCGCGCTGGCACAATTTCCTGCCGGGCATGTTCCGCTGATCCCAGCCGGTCGCGTCTCGGATCGATTCTGATTCGATTCGGTTCCGGCCGACGTCGGCCGATCCCGCTCTTCTCGCAGTAACCCGCCTTGTTCGAATTTCTGCGCCGCCTGCGGCGCCCGCCAACGCCTATCGCCGACGCCGTCTGGCGCGACGCCGTCGACGCCACGCCGTGGGCGCACGCGCTCGACCCGCAACGCCGCGAACGCCTGCGCGAGCTGAGCGCGCGCTTCCTGCACGAGAAAACCATCAGCCCGATCGGCGAGCTGGAACTGGGCGAAGTCCAGCGCGCGCAGCTGGCGGCGCTGTGCTGCCTGCCGCTGCTGGAATTCGGCGTCGAAGGCCTGCGCGGCTGGTCGCAGTTGATCGTTTACCCCGAAGCGTTCCGGGTGAACCGCAGCCACACCGACGCCGCCGGCGTGCTGCACGAATGGCAGGACGAATTGATCGGCGAATCCTGGGACGCCGGCCCGCTGATCCTGTCCTGGGCCGACGTGCTGGCCGATTGCGAAGACCCGCGCGCCGGCTTCTGCGTGGCCGCGCACGAGATGGCGCACAAGCTCGATACGCTCGACGGCCTGCTCGACGGCACGCCGCCGTTGCCGCGGCCGTGGCAACGGCAATGGGCGCGCGATTTCCAACTCGCCTACGACGGCTTCATCGCCGAAGTCGACAGCGGCCGCGAGACCGCGATCGATCCGTATGCGGCCGAAGCGCCGGAAGAATTCTTCGCCGTGGCCACCGAATACCACTTCAGCGACCCGCGCTTGCTGCGCGACACCATGCCCGATGTCGCCGCGCATCTGCAGCGTTTCTACGGGCCGTCGCCGTTCGCCTGAGTCCCGCGCAAGCCGCCGTGCTTACAAGCCCGGCGGCAGCTTCACTTCGAAACGGGTGCCGCCCAGTTCCGCCGACGGGGTGACGTCCAGGGTGCCGCGGTAACCGCGGACCAGATCCTGCACGATCGCCAGGCCGATGCCGTGGCCCTGCACGCGTTCGTCGCCGCGCACGCCGCGTTGCAGGATCGTCGCGACTTTTTCCGGGGCGATGCCCGGGCCGTCGTCGTCCACCGCCAACAGCAGGCCCGGCCGGCGATTGGCCGCGACTTCGCCCGGCTTGACCGTCAGCAGCACCCGCGAATTGGCCCACTTGAACGCGTTCTCGAGCAGGTTGCCGAGCAGTTCCTGCAGATCGCCCGGCTCGCCGTGGAACTGCACGCCATCGGCCAGATCGAACTCGCACAGGATGCCCTTGGACGCGTAGACCTTCTCCAGGCCGCGCACGATTTCCTCGGCGTGCGATTCGATCGCGATCGGCGCGGCGAACAAGGCATGCCCGCCCGAGGCCGCGCGCGCCAGCTGATACGAGACCAGATCGTTCATCCGCCGCAGCTGCAGGCTGATGTCTTCGCGCAATTCCGGATCGATCGGCCCCGCCCCGTTTTCGTCGTCCAGGCGCGCATGCAGCACCGCCAGCGGCGTTTTCAGGCTGTGGGCGAGATCGGCCAGGGTGTTGCGCTGGCGGTCGAGGTTCTCGCGCTCGCTTTCGATGAAGGCGTTGATGCTCTCGGTCAGCGGTTCCAGCTCGCGCGGATGGCGCTCGCTCATGCGCGAGGCCAGACCGCGTTGCACCCGCTTGAGCTCCTCGATCACCCGCTTCAGCGGACGCAGGCTCCACTGCATGATCAGCGCCTGCAACAGCAGCAAGATCACGCCCGCGCCGCCGAGATAACGCCACAGCGCCTGACGGAACACCGCCACCTGCCGGCGCAGCTCGCTGGTGTCTTCCAGGATGTAGATGGTGTACTGGAACTCGGATTTGGAGTCGCCGTCGACGCTCCAGATCAGGCCGCGGCCGTAGCGGTAGGCCTCGCCGGAGCGGCCGCTGATCTCGGTCACCGGCAGCGGGCCCTCGAAGGTTTCCTTGGTCGGCTTGAGCATGCCGCCGTCGGGCAGCACCGGGCCTTGCGCCGACATCGAGTCCCAGTGGCCGTTGGGCAGGATCACTTCGGCGTACAAGCCGCTGCCGGGCCGGTCGAAACGCGGGTCGGGCGGGTCGTAAGGCGGGATGATTTCGCCGCCGCGGCCGAAGTCGGTGTCGGCGGCGTAGGCCAGCGCGTAGCCGGTCAAGCGCTGGCGCAGGTTGTTTTCGGCGGTTTCCAGGAACGCCCGGTCCAGCGCCACGCCGGCCAGGGCCAGGAACGCCAACAGGCCCAGGCTCGCGGCCAGCAA
>NZ_JBAMDI010000013.1:0-135934 GCF_036961695.1 Pseudomonas sp. CGJS7
CTTATTGTCTATGTGGCCGCCCGACGGGTAGACGGCCCCCTTCCCCACCCGGCATCGCTTGATGCCAGGTAGGCGTTTGTGTCAATGCGGGGTGTACGGTTCGGTCGGCCGTGGCGATGAGGTTCGGCGGACCCTTCAGGCGACGCAGCAGGGTTTCGCGTTCTCAGGCACCCTCGGACAGCGAGATCAGCACGGTGGCCACTGCGTTGCTCGCCAGGCCGAACACACGGTGTCGCATCGCATCCCCGGCAGGGTTCAGTCCCCGCCCAAGCTGTGAGGGTCGGGCCGGCGCTTTTCGATCGCAAACTTCAGCAGCGCGGCACTGCGGAACAGGCCATGGGCGAACTTGCCATAGGGCAAGGTCACGAACAGTGCCATGACGGTGCCCAGGTGCACGGCCAGCAGGATCGCCATCACCTCGGTGTCACGCAGGGCCAGCAACGCCATACCGGTCGTGCTGACCAACAGCAGAAGCAGGATGAACGCACGGTCCATGGGGCGCTGCGCGGCGTCGCCATGCTCTGGCGCGCGGCGCAGGTTCAACGCCAGCAGGCCCGCTGGCCCGACGATCAGGCCGATACCGCCGAGGGTGCCGAGGACTACCGGCAGGCTCAGCAGCGGGTATGGCGCATGCAGGCCCAGCAGGTAGTGATATCCGGTGGCGACCACGGTGGCGGCAAAGCACAGCATGAAGCCGTAGAAGGTCAAGTGATGGTAGCGTCGACGCCACAGCGTGTAGCGATCGTCGGCGTTGTTGCAGCCTTGGCCATGGCCGCCATCCAGATACTTGAGCGTCAGCACTGCGCTCGCCGCCTCCGGCAGCGCACCGTTGGCCGGTTGCCGCGCTTGGGTGGGCGACACCGTGCGCCAGAAGCGCCTCAACGCCACGCCCAGCGCCACCCCGGCAGCGCTGAACACGCCACCGAACAAGAGCGCCAAGGTGTTGTGCGGGAACACAGCGTAGAAATCTCCGGCCAGCCGCCCAGGCAGCAAAGTGCCGTTGACCTGCAAGGCCAGCAGCAAGAACAGCGACAGCGCCAGTGCCAACGCCACGGCGACGAAGGTGCCATTGCGCCGGTAGAGCTGCCCGAAACGGGCCGGCCAGGCGTACTCAGCGTAGGTCTGCCCGCGCACCTTGGCCATGGCCTGCGGCACGTTCACCGCGAACGCATGCGGTGCAGCGTACTGACAAGCGTGCAAGCAGGCGCCACAGTTGTGGCAGAGGTTGGCCAGGTAGTGGATGTCGGCCTTGCCGAAGTCGAGTCGACGGGTCATCGCCGGGAACACGGCACAGAACCCCTCGCAATAACGGCAGGCGTTGCAGATGCGCATCTGCCGGTCCACCTCCTGCTCGTCCAGGTTCAGCAGCGGGATCAGCTCGGCCTGTGGCGGGGCGGGTTCGAACACGTGGGGATCAGGCATTTGCACAGTCATGCTGGGCCTCCAGGGGGGAAATACAATGGCCGGCGGCAGCCGCCGCCTGCGTGCCGGCGATGCGGCCAAACGCGGTACCGATGGACATGCCGACACCGGCGGTGTAGCCCTTGCCCAGCACGTTGCCGGCCATCATCTCGCCGGCGACGAACAGGTTGGGACTGGGCCGCCCAGCGAAATGCACGGCGGCCGTGGCATCGGTGCGCAGGCCGAGGTAGGTGAAGGTCACCCCCGGACGTAGCGGGTAACCGAAGAACGGCGGCTTATCGATCGGCAAGGCCCAATGGCTCTTGACCGGTTGCACGCCGTCGGTACGGCAATCGTCCAGCTGGGTGTGGTCGAACGTGCCGGGGCGGCATGCCTGGTTGTAGGCGCGCAGGGTCTCGAGAAACGCAGGCACCGGCAGTCCGAGGGCTACAGCCAAGGCCTCGAGGCTGTCGGCGCGGCTGCCAGGGAAGACCGGTGGCATGAAGCGGCCCAGGGCCTTCTGGTCGATGATCGAGAACCCCACCTGGCCAGGCTGCTGGGCCACCAGGCGCCCCCAGATGGCATAGCGCTTGGGCCAGAAATCCTCGCCTTCGTCGTAGAATCGCTGGCCGTCGCGGTTCACCACCACGCCAAGCGACACGCAGTCGATGCGCGTGCAGATACCGCCGTCGTACAGCGGTGCGCGGGCATCGATGGCGACCATGTGGGCCTGGGTCGGGTCGCCAATGGTGTCGGCACCTAGGTCGATCATGCGCCGCAGCAGCGCGCCGTCGTTGAAGCGCGTGCCCCGCACAAGGAAGTTGTCCGCCGGCCACTCGCCGCGATTATTCTGCCCCCAGGCCTCGCGCAGCCATTGGCGATTGGACTCGAAGCCGCCGGCCGCCAGCACGCAACTGCGCGCCTCGATGCGCTCGGCGGGCAGGCGCCGCCCGTCGACGTCGCGGGCCGCCAGGTGGGCAGCGATGAAGCGTCCATCGCGCAACTCCAGATCGCACACCGGGCTGTCGTAGCGCACCTGCACACCAAGCCGCTGGGCGCTGCGGTAATAAGCATTGACCAGGGCCTTGCCCCCGCCCATGAAGAACGCGTTGGTCCGCGCAGTGTGCAGCGCACCCGACAACGAGGGCTGGAAGTGCACGCCGTGGCGGCGCATCCAGCCGCGGCAGTCGGACGAGGCACGAATCACCAGACGCGCCAGGGCCTCGTTGGTCTGGCCATCAGTAACCTTCAGCAGATCCTGCCAGAACTCTTCTTCGGGGTAAGCCTCCACCAGCACGTCCTGCGGGGCATCGTGCATGCATCGAAGGTTACGGGTGTGTTGGGAATTGCCGCCTCGCCAGGCGCGGGGCGCGGCTTCCACCAGCATCACGCTGGCGCCGGCCTCGCGCGCCATCAGCGCGGCGCAGAGGGCAGCATTGCCGCCGCCAATGACAAGTACATCGATCATGTCGCCTCCAGGGAGCGAGAAGCCAGGGTTGGGCAGCTCCTCGCGGACCCCGGACTCTAGAGGGTCGCGTACCTTGGGCGAAACACGATTGCAGGGGGGAGGTCTTCAGTTTTTCTAAAGGGACGGTCGTTCGCAGGCGCTCACAGCAAACGCGCCCCTGGCCAGCGATCCTGCTGCACCAATTCGCGGGACACTTCATGCAGCACGATTCGCGTGGCAAGTGCAGCAGGCGAGAGTTCATCATCGACCAGGCTCACCACCAAGTTGCGACGCTGAGCTTGCGGATCGTCGATTGAAAACACCCGCAGGCCTGCCTGCATGGCCCGGGCCACAGTGGCGCCGGGTTGAATCGTCGCGGCGTGACCTGCGCTGACGCAATCCATGAGAAGCGACAGGCCATCAACCTCCATGACGATATTCGCGTCCAATCCGACGCGCTCAAGGATGACGCGTAACGTGGCGCGAAGACCATGCTGGGCGCTGGGCATCACCAAGGGCAGCGAGGCGATCTGCTGCAACGTCAGCGACGTCCCCCAGTCAGCCTTGACCAAGGCTACCGGAACCAATGCGAACAGCCGCTCCTCCAGCAGCGGCCGCGCATCCAGCCGCATGCCAGCCTCCAGCTGGAACAACACCGCCAAGTCCAGGTGCCGAGTATTGAGCTGGTTCACCAGGTAGCCCGACAGCATTTCCACCAAATGAAGACGTATATCAGGGTAGCGCTCGCGCATCCTGGCGATCAGCGCCAGCCCCAACACCGAAGCCGTGGTGGGTGCCATACCGACGCTGGCGTACCCACTCATACGCCCACTGCGTGCAGCCAGCATGGCGTAGTCGGCCTGGCGCAGCGTCAGGCGCGCATGGTATTCAAATGCCAAACCTGCCGCGGTAGGCGTGACGCCAACGCTAGAGCGTGTCAGCAGGCGGGTACTCAACTCACTTTCGAGCTTCGTGAGTTGCTGGCTCAACGCAGATACCCCAACGCCCGTTTCGAGCGCGGCTCTGCCGAGGCTGCCACACTCCAGCACACTCAGAAAGTAACGAAGCTGGCGTAACTCCATCAAAGGCATCTCCCATTCAGCAAGGTCGGCGGCTCATTGAGTATCAAGCTTTGGCACAGATAAAGGTAAAGTGCAGGAATGCCTCCAGCCTGGCGCCACGGTTTGGAGCGTCGCCATCAGCCACGACGTCAACGCCAACGTCATCCACTTCAGCCCGAGCCGTCCTGACGAACATGGGCGCAACTTCCAGGGCACCTGGAACGGCAACCTGGTCTGCGATCACTTCGCAGGCTACATGGCCGGCTTGGGAGGGCGCATCATCAAAATCGGCTGCATGGCCCATGCTCATCGCAAGGTCTTCGACCTGTGATTCAATTGGCATGCATGAACGGGCACAGGGCTTCTCACCCCCTGTGAGCTACATTCAGTCATCCGCGTCTGAATGGAATGGTGTTGATGCAGGTATTTGCCACGCTGGCTTCTTGTCATCCTGACTGTCGAAAATACGCCGCGCCTTGCGGAAGTCCTCAACGTTCTCGACAACCCAAGTCCAGACAGGTGACATGCGGATCAACAGCCCCATACCCAGTGGCGTGAGCTCATACTCGACACGTGGCGGAATCTCTCCGAACTCCCGCCGAAGCACCAGGCCATCCCGCTCCATGGAGCGCAGCGTCTTGGTTAACATCCGCTGAGTCACCCCCGTCATCTGCCTTTTTATTTCGGCATGGCGCATCGTGCCGTATACCCCCAGGGCATGCAGAATACCTAACGACCAGCGACTGCCTGCGTGAGCGAGCACTTCTCGCCTGACGCCATCATCGTCTTCTCTAAGCGTTCGGCAAATCGTCTCTGCCTGGCTTAGCGCCTCCTGATCAGTCATTGCTTTCTCAAGTATCACAGGTGTGCCTTCTTACGAACGTTGCCTAATCGTGCAAGCATTTGTTCATCTTACAGGCAACAGTTCTCAGGAGAAATCATGACCGAAGTGACCCAGCTTCCCCCCCAATCCATCCTCGTTCTAGGCGCCGGTGAGCTTGGGCTGCCGGTGCTGCGCAATCTTGCGCGACTAGCAAAACGCGCGCCCGGTTCCACAATCAGCGTCCTGCTCAGAGATTCGACCATCAACACGCAAGTGCCCGAGAAAAAGGTCAAAATCGATGAGCTTCGGGGCCTCGGGATCCAGATGGTGGCTGCCGATCTCGTGAATGACTCAATCGATCAGCTGGCTGAAGTATTCGCACGTTTCGATACCGTAATAGGCTGTGCAGGCATGGTTGCAGGCCGGGAAACCCCAATGAAGCTGGCCACCGCCGCCCTGAAGGCTGGTGTGAAGCGCTACTTCCCGTGGCAGTTTGGTGTCGACTTCGAGGTAATCGGTCGGGGCAGCCCTCAGGATTTGTTCGATGCTCAGCTTGATGTCCGCGAATTGCTTCGAGCCCAGGATAAAACTGAATGGGTAATCATCTCGACGGGCATGTTCACCAGCTTTCTGTTCGAGCCAGTATTCGAGGTGGTTGACTTCGAAAACGATACGGTGAACGCGCTAGGCAGTCTTGAGACCAGCGTGACGCTCACGACGCCAGATGACATTGGCGCGTTGACAGCGGAGATCGTTTTCTTCGAACCTCGCTTCCGCAATCAGATTGTCTACCTCTCGGGCGACACCGTGACGTACGGAGAGGTTGCGAGCCTCCTCGAACGTGTACTGGGCCGCCCGTTCAAACGCAACGTGTGGACTGTGCCGTACTTGCTCCAAGAGTTGGAGGAAGACCCAACGCATCACATCAAGAAGTACCGCGCTGTCTTCGCCCAAGGCAGAGGCGTGGCATGGCCTAAAGCCGGCACTTTCAATGCGCAGCAGTCGATTCAGGTCACGACCGCTGAGGCATGGGCCCGTGCAAATCTGGCAACCACATCAGCATACGGGCAGTAGGCTGAACGAACGTTCTCGGGCTGGGAGTTGCTAAAACCAGGCGTTCTCTCGCAGCCCGCTTATCGAAATAAGTGAAAAGCTCGTTGCCTACAACGTAGATAACGGTTTGCGAAAACATAAGACACATCACAAAAGACCAGTTGATCGCCAGCGACATTACAAAGCATTTTGCGACACAAACAACGCTCTACACCACAGAAAAAACCCATCAATATACTCACTCGCCCCACCATCTAAAAATCAGAATAAACACCCCAAAGGGTTTGTTTTGCTTATGGCTCCGCCGCATGACATTGCCCTCCACACAGGCTTGCATCGCCCTGAGTGGGAACACTCGATCGCTCTTCACCCGCGCGACGGCGAGAAAACCAAAGACCTAGGAAACCCTAGGCCTTTGCGAATAGAGCACGAGGTCAATCTTTAATATTTAGGTTCAGGATGAGTCGAAACCAAAACAGCTTCAACCGCCCGCGAAACATCAACCTCCGGCAGATCGGCAAGTGTCACCGCGTCTTCCAGGACAATTTCTCTGGACGCCAGTTCATGCGTGAGGTCGGCACGAATCATGCGCAGTAGCGACCAGGTCAATACGCCAAGCACAGGTATCAAAGGCAGCGCAACGACAATGGTAGACGTTTGAACAGCTTTCAGCCCGCCTACTTTGAGAAGACCGATGCCAATCACCGCCAGTAACAGCGCCCATACAATCCGTAGCCAGCGTTGAGGTTCTTCATAGCCGCTGAGCTCACGCGATGTCACTGACGCCAGCACATAAGCTGCCGAATCAAGCGTTGTCGCCAGGAACACAAAGCAAAGCAGAACGAAAGCGCCAATAACAAGACTTGAAAATGGCATTGTTTTTAAAATGGCGAGTACAGCCGCCGGTATACCCTGCTGTGACAAAATCGCACTGACGTCCAGCTCGCCTGTGAGCTGAAGATTCAGCGAGTAGCCTCCCCAGACCGCAAAGAAAACCCAGCACCCCAGGCTTCCCCACACAAGCTCAGCCAAAGTAAGCTCTTTGATTGTGCGCCCTCGAGAAATACGCGCAACAAACAACCCCATCATGGGCGCATAAGCAATCCACCAGGCCCAATAAAAAATGGTCCAATCCTGAGGGAACGTACCTTTCGCAACAGGGTCAGTCCACAGGCTCATGTGGATGAAGTTGTTGAGCATCAGGCCCAGGCTGTTTGCCCAACCGTTGATGAGCAACAAGGTTGGGCCGACAACGGCAGCGAACAAAAGCAACAGAAAAGCCAAATAGACGTTTATATCGCTAAGTATCTTTATCCCTTTGCTCAGCCCAAACCAGACACTCATGCCGAACATCAATGTCCAGAGCGCCAAAACGCACATGTCAAATGCGAAGGACTGCTGTATTCCAAAAATGTCGCTGGCCAGGGTTGAGACCAGCGGGACGGCCAACCCTAGGGATGTTCCCACACCGCCAACAATCCCGAAAACCACCACCGTATCAAGTGTGATTCCCAACCACCCATTCGACTTCTCGCCCAAGACGCCACGTGCAGCAACCGACAATCTTACGCCAGGCTGTCGGCGTACATACATCGAATAGGCGATGGGCAATGCCGGCAAGCAGTAAAATGCCCACGGGGTCAACCCCCAGTGGAACTGCCCATACGTCAACGCCCACTCTGCCGCTTCACGACTGTGTGCAGCCACATTCAAAGGAGGCCCATTAAAGTAATAAATCGGCTCAACCCAGGCCCAGTTGACAATGGCTATGCCGATACCGCCACAAAAAATCATCGCGACCCAGCTAAAGTAGGAAAACTCTGGCGCATCACTCTTTCGCCCAAGCCGTATATTTCCGTAGCGCCCGAACGCCATCCACAACAGGAAGACGACAGTCATCAAACCGGAAACCAGGTAGAGCCAGCCAAACTTCCCGGTCGCAAACGCAAACATCTGATTTATCACCGCATTCCCAGCCTCAGGAAATGCGATAAGTGGAATCGTGACGCCGAGTATCACTGCAATCGATGGCCAAAATACACGACCATCCAATGAGGCACCCTCTTTTAACTTACTCATTTGGCATATCTCCTCAGAACGTTCGACTCAACAACAAGCATCTGTTGAATACCAATACGTCAAGCACGAATTGCAACCCCTGCCCGAACGGATCGAGTCCCTTGGAGAAATGAAAGGCCGCCAGCCTTCCCCGAACATATATTGTGCTTATTATTCATATTCGCCTCTAATTTTATTTAATTATTATTTCAGCGGCACAGCCAAACAAACCTAAAACCGCACATGACAACCCTGGCAGCACGACTACGCGTGAGCCTTAACACCACACAAAGATGTGTGCCCGACGGCAGTCAGGCACACATCTTGTCCCGCCTTTACTTCATCGTCGGCATGGAGAACTCAACGCCCTCCCGAACACCTGACGACGGCCAGCGCTGGGTGACGGTCTTGCGTCGGGTGTAGAACCGGACGCCATCCGGCCCGTAGGCATGCAAGTCACCGAACAACGAGCGCTTCCAACCGCCGAAGCTGTGGTAAGCGACGGGCACAGGCAGAGGAACGTTGATGCCGACCATGCCCACCTTGATGTTGTCGGAGAAGTAGCGAGCTGCTTCGCCGTCTCGGGTGAAGATGCACGTTCCATTGCCGTACTCGTGTGTGTCGATCAGCGCCATGGCTTCCTTCATGCTGTTGACACGCATGACCTGCAGAACCGGGCCGAAGATCTCCTCCTTGTAGCTTTGCATGTCTGGGGTAACGTGATCGATTAACGTGCCACCGACGAAGAAGCCTTCCTCGTAGCCTGCGACCCTTGGCTCACGTCCATCGACAACCACCGTGGCACCCTGCTCTTCAGCACTGTTGATGTAGCCGACCACTTTTTGCTGGTGCTGCCGGGTGATCACCGGGCCGAAATCATTCTTGCTGTCGGTGTAAGCGCCCACCTTCAGGTTTTTCATGGCTTCTTTCATTTTGGCGATCAACGCATCAGCTGCCGCGTCACCCACGGCAACGGCGACTGACAGCGCCATGCAGCGCTCACCGGACGAGCCAAATGCAGCGCCCAGGAGCTGGTTAACCGCATTGTCGATATCGGCATCTGGCATGATGATCGCGTGGTTCTTGGCCCCACCCAGTGCCTGGCAACGCTTGCCGTGGGCCGTGGCGGTGGCGTAGATATACTCGGCAACCGGCGTCGACCCCACGAAGCTGACTGCCTGAATGCGCGCGTCGCGCAGCAGGATGTCGACCGCTTCCTTGTCGCCGTTCACCACATTCAGCACACCCTTGGGCAAACCTGCTTCCTGCAGCAATTGGGCAATGAACAACGTAGAGCTTGGGTCGCGCTCAGAAGGCTTGAGAATGAAGCAGTTCCCCGCCGCAATAGCCACTGGAATCATCCACAGGGGTACCATCACGGGGAAGTTGAACGGCGTGATGCCTGCTACCACGCCCAGCGGCTGGAACTCGCTCCAGGCATCGATGTTCGGGCCGACATTCTTGCTGTGTTCGCCTTTCAGAAGTTCGGCGATCCCGCAGGCGTACTCGACGTTCTCAATCCCTCGCTGCAGTTCGCCCGCCGCATCATGAGAAATTTTTCCGTGCTCTTCACCAATCAGCTTGCAGATCTCATCAGCGTTCTGTTCCAGGAGCTCTTTGAAGCGGAACATGATGCGGGCCCGCTTGATAGGGGGCGTGTCGCGCCAGGCTGGAAAAGCGGCTTCGGCAGTAGCGATGGCGTGCTCTACCGTGTGGCTTGATGCCAACGCAACCTGGCGAGCCACTTGGCCGGTGGCGGGGTTGAAAACATCCTGGGTGCGCTTGGATTCGAGAACGGCTTCGCCGTTGATCAGATGACCGACAGTATTCATGTGAAACTCCACTTTTTGTTATTCAAGTATTGCGTTGCTGTTCGACTACCAAAGGCTGCGGTAAAGCTCGACCATCTCAGCCTCGGTAGGCACACGCGGGTTATTGCCAGGTGAACCGGAAGCCAGCGCCTGAGCGGCCATGGTTGGCATCAGTTCAAAGAACTTTTCGCGATCAATTCCGAATTGTGCCGGGGTGGGAACATTCAGCTCGTCGTTGATAGCCACCAACTCTTCCAGCAGTTTTTCAACTGCGGATTGATCCGTATCGCTTTCAGTAGCGACGCCCATTGCACGCGCGCAATCCGCGTACCGGTCACGTGCAGCGGGGATTGAAAAGGCCGTCACCTCGGGGAGCAGCATGGCGTTCGACAAGCCATGAGGCACATGGAATGCGGCACCGATGGGACGACTCATGCCATGCACCAAAGCAACCGACGCAGACGAGAAAGCAAGACCTGCAAGGGTCGACCCCAGCATGACCGCCTCTCGCGCAACACGGTCGGCCCCGTCGTGGTAGACCTTGCGAAGGTTTGGCCCGATCAGGCGCATGGCGGCCAGTGCCTGGGCATCGCTGAACAGATTCGCTTTTTTGCTGACGTAAGCCTCGATGGCATGCGTCAGCGCATCGATACCGGTGTCCGCCGTCACGCGAGGCGGCAACGAGAGCGTGAGCTCATAGTCGACCAGTGCTGCGACAGGCATGAAGCCGGCGCCGACGCACAGCATTTTTTCGTCAGTCGACTCATCGGTGATGATGGTGAAACGGGTGACTTCGGAGCCAGTGCCGGCAGTCGTTGGAATGGCAATGATCGGCAAACCCATTTCGGTGACATTGCGCGGGAACTTGTAATCGCGCATGACCCCGCCGAACTTGGCCAGGATGCCAATCGCTTTGGCGCTGTCGATCGGGCTTCCGCCGCCCAGTGCGATGATGCTGTCATAGCCTCCCTCCCTGGCGGTTGCTACGCCGGCTTGAATCGAAGCGACAGTAGGCTCGGGGACCGTGTCGGAGAACACGTCGACGTCTATTGCGTGCTCTGCCAGAACGGCGCTGATACGACCGGCATAACCTAACTCAACCATCATTCGGTCAGTGATGATGAGTGGCTTATGGCAGCCGAGGCTGGCCAGGACCTGGTGGATTTGCTGGCTGGCACCGGCACCGGTTTGCAGGATACGTGGGAGGATGCTGTTGTAAGTCATGGCTCTATCTCATTTCTTGGGCATGAACGCGCCCGCGAGCAGCCTTTGGCTCGTGTTCGCTTGCACGGTAAGTCGACAAGCCAGGGGGACCTCTCGAAGGCGCGCCCCTTGACCAGCCTTCAGGAGTCAGCTGGGCAGATATTCCTCACTCCAGGAATCACCGATTGCGCCGGCGTCCAGGAGCGACTGAATCTGCGCCTCGGTATAGCCGTAGCGGCCCAATACCTTGCGAGTCGAAGCGCCAAACTTTTCAGCGGGTGGCAGCGCTCGAATTCGCGCTACCCGCGGGCGAATGGCATAAGGATCCAGCTGCGTAACCCGATGACCGCTCGGATGGTCGCTGTAGATGCTGAAGGAGTAGCTGCCATTCTCAGTACCCGGCAGGCCATCAGCGGTACGGCTGTACTGGCTGCGCAGGTGATCGATGTTGTCCGGTACCGCAGCAGCTATGTTGGCAGCCTGCAAACGCGCTTGAAGACCCGAACTGCTCATGCGGCCGATGACGGATTTCAGGTAGGCAACACGATCAGTGGCCGCCGCCAGCCCGCTGAGCTCATCGATTGCCGCGAACTTGTGCAACTCCTGTTCGCAGGCATCCAGGTAGATCCAGCCATCCGCCGTCTTGTAGAACCGGGAAAGGTCGCTGTAGCCAACCACGTCCCGCCCGGACGGCTCATTGAAGGGCGCCCGGCCTGAATAGTCGTAGCAGAACGGGATCTGTACCAGATTGCCCAGTGATGCCAGTGAAGTGCGAGCACGGTAAGCTTGCCCGGAGTGATGCTTGCGATAAAGCGCTGTTGCCACGCCCAGCGCAGCAGCAAACCCGCACATCACATCGATCGTGCCAACGTGAGCATGTTCTTCCGGCGTTTCCATGCCGCCACCAAAGCGCAGCATGATGCCGGTGGTGGCCTGGATCAGGTCGTCATACCCCAGATAATCTGTACGAGGGCCGCGACGTGGGCCGCCGAAACAGTCAAGCTGACAGAAGATCACACCAGGGTTCACCGCCTGCAGGCTCGCCTCATCCAGGCCCAGCGGTGCCAGTTGGCGATCAGGCGCGTTCATGACGATCACGTCGACCTCCCGCACCAGACGATTGAAAACGTCCCGCCCTTCGGGCTTGTTCAGATCAACCAGAACACTTTCCTTGCCACGTGCCGACGACATGCCGAAGACCACGGTATTCCACGGATCATAATTGGGCACGACAGGGTCGAGCTTGATGACGTCTGCCCCGAAGCGGCCCAGGAACGATGTCGAGTGCGGCCCTGCGATCACGTTCGTTAGGTCGAGGATCTTGACACCTTCCAGCCAACCGGCAGGCTTGTCGAGCTTGGCAGGCGGCAATGCACGTACAGGGCGTTCAGACAGCGTTGCCATCGCTTCCTCGAAGCGCACATCGCGACGCGAAACAGGCTTCAGCATGGGTTCTGAACAACCTTCCAACCAGGCAATTGGGCCAGGCTGCTTCATGACGCCGAACTCGCGATCATTGACCTCGACAATCAAACCAGCAGTATTCGAGTGCTCGTCATGGAGCCACTCCTGGGTAGACCTGTGCGGCGCGCCGGGGAAACGCCCTTCACCGAAGATGACTTCCCACTCGGCCGCGGTTTTAGTCAAGAACACGTCCTTCATCCGAGCCGAGATACGTGCAGCCCAATCGGCAGGCAAAGGATAAACGCCCAGGGATGCATTCCCTTCCCATTGATCAATCGGCAGGTAGGGGTCATCAACCTTCGGCAAGCCGGCGGCAACCATTTCTTCGTAGATGCCCATAGCCTGCAAACAGCGCTTGGCATGCTCCCGATGCGATGGGCAAACGGCGTAGAATTTACGGCCATCGGCACATTCATAGGTCCGGTAGAACGGGTCGAGGTACTCCTGCAAATCCTGGTAGCTCAGGTTCATCGGCAGGTTCTCTGCCCGACGACGCTCGCTCTCCTTCTCACGCAGGGTCTTGTAGCGCAGCGGGTAACCATCGATCTTGATCGAGTTGTACGACAGGCCTTCCATCACCGCAGATGCCAAGGGCACTTCGATCTGATCGCCAACACCGTTCTTTTCACGCGCCTGCAAAGCAAGTACCACAGACGACACAGCCAGCATGGTGCCGTACGCTGACGCCAGGGGAAGTGGCGAGAAACTAGGGTTGATGCCCATCAGCACGCGGTTTTGGCCCATATCGGTGAATACACCAGAGGCCGAAGCGATCACCGACTCGGTAGCACGCCATTGCGCGCGCAACTCGTCATCGCTGGCAAACCCTGGAATCGACAAGGTGATCAACTCAGGGCGAGTACGTCGCAGCTCTGCGAAATCGAGGCCCAATCTGGACATGACCCCCGGCCGGAAATTTTCGATCACGATATCGGCACGGGAGATGAGTTCGCGAGCTTGCTGCAGCCCCTCTGGCGCCTTCAGATCCAGGCGCATGCACAGCTTGTTGCGGTTGAGCGTGGCATTTGCCGGGCTGTCCCATAGGGGCCCATCCGGGGGGTCGATATGGACGACTGTGGCCCCAAGATCAGCGAGGATCATCGCGACCGCAGGGCCTGCGATGTACTGCCCGAAATCGATGACATTGACGCCTTGCAAAGGCAATTGGTTGGTTTGCTGCATGAGGATAACCCTAGGTAGCCCGGGCCGCCGATATTCGCCGGCGCGGTTATTGTTGTTATTGAGACCTCGTACTGACCGGACCCTGGACGACTGCACCCTCCAAGGGCTTGCGATGTGCTTGCTACTTTCAGAAATTCGCAGGCAACGCGAAAGCAATAAAAAATGGCCCTAAGGGGCCATTTTTTTTATTGCACGGGTGCTTTGCTTATTGCTGGGGATGTCCGTCCTCTTCAGCACTGGACGCCTCCTTGAAAGACTGGGCCTCTTCGCACAGCCACTGGGCAAAAGCCGCCGCATCGGGATTGACCATGCTGTGAGCTGAATAAACCAGGTAGAACGCTTCTTTGGTCGGTACATGCCGTCCAAGGGGGGCGACAAGGCGGCCCTCGTCCAGGAGATGCTTGACCAGGGAAGACCGCGCCAAAGCGACGCCTTGGCCAAGCTCAGCGATCGTCAATGCCGAAATAAGGGTATCGAACTGCATCCCCTGAGACGAATCAACGCTCTCTGCATTATTCTTCTTGAGCCAATAACCCCAGCCTTCCTCGTAGCCCAGCACATGCAGCAAGGGGTGCAGCGCAAGATCCTGAGGGCGTTGCAACGGGCGCTCCTCGGTGATCAATGCAGGTGAACACACGGGCACAAGCGTGTCCCACGTCAGGCGCTCAGCCTTCATGCCAGGCCAGCGCCCTTGCCCGTACCGGATTTCCAGATCGGCATCGAACTCTGTTTCATCTACCCAGATGTTACTTGCAACTCGAATGCTCACATCCGGATGTCTTGCTCCAAATCGGGGTAATCGGGGGGCTATCCAATGTGTGAAGAACACCAGACTGCTGCGGATGCTGAGCACGCTTCGATGCCCCAGCCCAAAGATCTCATCCGTCGAGGCAGCGAGGCGCTCAACCGACTCTCTGACCACCGGGAAGTAGGACTTGCCTGCCTCCGTCAGCTCAAGTCCCCGCGGAAGACGCTTGAAAAGCGCTTGGCCTAACTGCGACTCCAAAGCTTTGACCTGCTGACTGATCGCGGCTTGCGTGAGATTGAGTTCCTCAGCAGCATGGGTGAAATTCAATAGCCGGGCAGAAACCTCAAAAGCTCGAAGCCAGTTCAGGGGCGGCAAACGCTTTTTCATAACGCATCCAACACTAGGCTCATCGGGAATCGAATCGCTCTGCGGTTGACATTAGAGACGAACAGTCTAAATTACAACGCATGAATAGCGCCAAACCTGTCCCTCGAAGGGGCCGACCGCCCAAGATCGCGCGTGAGCATGGCGAAACGCTCGAGCTCTTGTTGCGCTGCGGCATGGAAATCCTCACCGAGCAAGGCTTCGCTGCCACCGGCATCGACACCGTGCTCAAACGTATCCAGGTGCCCAAGGGCTCGTTCTATCACTACTTCAACAGCAAAGAAGCATTCGGCCAAGCGGTACTGCAGCGCTATGCCGATTACTTCGCTCGAAAACTCGATCGCTGCTTCAGCGACCTGAGCGTGTCACCGCTGCGAAGGCTTTCCAACTTCGTTGAAGAAGCGAAGGTCGGGATGGCCAAGTACCAGTTCCGCAGAGGCTGCCTGGTCGGTAACCTTGGCCAGGAGGTGTTGGTGCTGCCCGCCAGCTTCCGTGAACAACTGGAACTGACGCTTCAGGACTGGGAGGCGCGCTTGTCAGCCTGCCTGGAGGAGGCGGTCAAGCAGGGCGAGGTGTCTTGCGAACATGACTGCAAAGCCCTCGCGGCCTATTTCTGGGTTGGCTGGGAGGGTGCCGTGCTTCGGGCACGACTGACGCAGCATGTCCGCCCCCTGGACATTTTTTTCCAAGGTTTTCTGACGGGAATCACTCGTTGATTCCTTTCGGGCAATTTAAAGACAGTCGGTCTAAATAAGGATAAAGCATGTTCAAAGCCATTCTGATTGAGAAGCTGCAAGACAAGTACTCGGCCCGACTCACCGAGCTGCAGGATGATCAGCTACCCAGCGGAAACGTGACGGTGCAGGTGGCCTACAGCACCTTGAACTACAAGGATGCGCTCGCAATCACCGGCAGGGGGCCGGTCGTTCGGCAGTTTCCGATGGTGCCGGGTATCGACCTCGCGGGCACTGTCGAAGCGAGTGACGATCCTCGATACAAACCTGGCGATCGCGTATTGCTCAATGGCTGGGGGGTGGGTGAAAGCCATTGGGGCGGACTTGCTCAAAAGGCGAGGTTGAACGGCGACTGGCTGATTCCCCACCCTGAGCGCTTGAACGAACGCCAAGCCATGGCCATCGGCACCGCTGGATACACCGCCATGCTGTGCTTGATGGCTTTGGAACGCCATGGGCTGAAACCCTCCGATGGGCCGGTGCTGGTCACAGGCGCCACCGGCGGCGTCGGTAGCTTTGCCATTAGCCTTCTCGCCGGTGCCGGGTATACCGTCACTGCAGCCACAGGTAAAGCCAGCGAAGAGGCTTATCTGAAAAGCCTGGGAGCAACGACCATCATCGATCGGGCCGAGCTTTCAGCCCCAGGGCGTCCATTGGCGAAAGAAAAATGGGCAGCCGTTATCGACTCGGTCGGCAGCCATACCCTGGCCAATGCATGCGCAAGCACAATGTCTGAAGGCTTGGTAGCTGCATGTGGATTGGCCCAGGGAATGGATTTCCCGGCAACCGTTGCTCCTTTCATCCTTCGAGGGGTGAGCCTGCTCGGCATCAACAGCGTCACTCAGCCCTTCGAGCGGCGCGTCGAGGCTTGGGAAAGGCTGTCCGATCAGCTGAATCTCGACACACTGTCGTTGATGACCAGAGAAATTAGCCTTGAGGGCGCAATTGCCGCTGCTAATGATCTGATGGATGGTAAAAACCGGGGTCGAATGATTGTAGACGTAAACAGCTGATAGGGTTGTTTGATACTTGGGTAGCAGCCCTGGTCAATGCTTATCGAGGGCCGCCAGGACAAACGCCCTGACAGGCAGCTCAACCGCCTCGAAGAACGCCACTGCGAGTTTACGACGGCGAGCTTGTTCCAGGTGCTTACGCATAGGGTCAGCGGCCGCAAGACGATCACTTGGCTCGAGACAGGCGAGCATCGCGAGGTGCTCGCCTGCCTGCTCACGGCGAGGCGCACTTCGCTGCCCGTCTGCCTCACCCGACGCGGCTGTCGATCACACCGCCAAGCTCGCGCAACGCCCGCTCCAGCCGCCAGAAACAGCCTTCGCCAAGCGCGGCCTCCTCTGTTTCGCTCATTCCATCCCCTGCTTGCAGGCTTGCAGATGCTCGTCAAGTCGGGCGATGTGCTCCGGACCGATGCCGCAGCAGCCGCCCACAATACCCGCCCCCTCCTCGACCCACTGCTGCGCCCACTGCAGGTACGCCTCAGGCCCTAGGTCGGCACGAATATCGAGCAGCGTCTCGTTGGCCTGGGCATCTTCACGTACTGGCGCAAAGGCATTGGCATAGACACCCAGCGCTAACTCGCGAGCTTCCTGCTTCAGCACCTGTCTGGCACTGCGCAACGCTGCGCCCATGCTCTGCGGTTGGCTGCAATTGAATAGCAAGGCGCTGGCCCCCAGTTCCAGGGCCAGCAGAACTGCCTGCTGCACGCTTTCACCCGAGCGCAGCAAAGGCACCGCGTGCTCTGTGTCGGGATCGAGTAACGTGAAGGACAGCCAGAGCGGCTTGCCATCGCCGTCCAGGGCCGCGTGCACGGCGCGCGCTTCGGCCAGGGAGCTCTGGGTTTCCGCCAACCAGAAATCCACATGGGACGCCAGGCCGCGGATCAATTCACGGTGGATGGCCTGGGAACGGACTGGATCAAACAGGTCCGGGCGATACGACCCCAACGCCGGCGGCAGCGAACCGGCGACCTGCACCAAAGCCCCCGCCTCCTCGGCAGCGCCACGGGCAAGCCGCCCGGACAGTTCAGCCAGCGCCCGCCCGGAGCGGGCAAAGCGTTCCTCGCCAATGTGAAACGGCACCACCGCATAGCTGTTGGTGGTGATCACCCTGGCCCCGGCGGCAATGAACGCTCGGTGGACCTGCGTCACGTATTCGGGCGCTTCGAACAGCGCCAGTGCCGACCATTCCGGCTGCCGGAAGGGTGCGCCGATCCGCTTGAGTTCTCGTCCCATCCCACCATCGAGCAGCGTCCAGGCACGTCGAGTCATTGGGCAGCCACCTGGGTGCCAGTGGCACTCAACCAACGATCGACGGTCGCCTGATTGGCGGCGACCCAGGCTTTGGCCGCCGCATCCGCCGGCTGCTTCTCACGCTCGATCTTGAGGATCAGGTCGTTGAGGGATGCCGGATCGATACTCACGTTTTCCAGAAAGGCGGAAATCCGCGGTGCACGCTGGCGTAGCGCCGAAGACGCGAGGATGTGCACCTTCGCATCGGGATACGCGCAGGTGATGCTGCTCTTGTTGAGCCAGTCGGCATCCACGGTCGGGCTGATGAATTTCCAGCAGCCGTCAGCCTTGTACAGCGGGTCGCCCTTCTTGTTGTCCTGGGCATAGCCATCGAATGGCGGTTCATCAAGACGGCGCAGGTCATAGGCGGAGAAGATCCAGTCCGGTGTGTAGGCGTAGAAAATCACACCACGCTCGGCTTTGTAGGCAGCATCAAGCTTGGCGTAAGTCACCGAGGCCTCCGTGGAGACCGACTCGAAGTTGCCGTCGAAACCGTAATCCTTGGCTTTGATCTGACCGATGTAGGTCGACTCCCAGCCTGCCGGCCCGACCAATAGCTGGGACTTGCCACCTCCCAGCGGAGCGAACAACCTGGCGATCTCTGGCTTCTTCAGGTCATACACCGACTTCACGTTGTACCGATCCTGGATGTAGCCCGGAATGTAGAAACCCTGCACACCGACATAGGGTTGCTTGTTGGGGATCAGCGAACGGGTACCGCCGGTCACGTACTTGGCGAAGGCTGCTGATTGGTTCGGCAGCCAGATGTCGGTCAGCACGTCCACCGAGCCGTCACCCTTGGCAGCGGCGGCGAACAGTACCGGCAGATCACCGGCCAGGTAGGAAACATCGCCGTCAAGGCGATTGGAAATGATGTCGCCGAGGATGTACTGGATGGCGATGGCGCCGGTCCAGTTCTGCTCGCCAATAACGATCTTGTCCTTGGCAAAGCTTGCTGTCGCTGGCACCAGCGCGGCCAGCAGAGCGAACCCGGCAAGCCCGCGGGAAAGGAATCGAGTCATGGAACCTGTTACTCCTGCGTAGAATGATGACGTTTGCGAAGGGATGCCTGAATGATCCGGTCGGGCACCAGGGCACAAAAAACAATGGCAATACCGGCCAGGACGCCCTCACCACCCTTGATGTTGCGCAAGGCGGTCATGACGTCGTAGCCAAGGCCTCCGGCACCAATCAGTGCTGCCACGACGACCATGGACAGGCTCATCACGATGGTCTGGTTCACCCCCAGCAACAGAGAGCCGGAGGCCAATGGCAACTCGACCCGGGTGAGCGTCTGCCAGGGCGTTGCGCCATGGGCGACCGCAGCCTCCACCGCGGCCTTGGGCACCTCCTGAATACCCAGGGCGGTGAGACGGATCATCGGCGCCAGGGCGAAAATCACCGTGGCGATCACCGCCGGCGTCTTCCCGACCGAGAAGAAGGCCACTGCTGGAATCAGGTAAACGAAGGTCGGTAAGGTCTGCATGACATCCAACAGCGGCGTGACCAAGCGCCGAGCCAGCGCCCGCTTGGCCAGAAGAATGCCGGTGGGAATGCCGATCAGCAGCGACAGCAGCACCGAAGCGCCGACCAGGGCGATGGTGGAAATCGTACGCTCCCAGAAACCGAACAGGCCGATATAACCCAGGGCTAACGCAGTCGTCAGGGCCAGGATCGCGCCGGCAGAGCGCCAGGCCAGGTAGACCAATGCAAGCGCCGGTACCGGCCACGGAATCCAGCCCAGCGCACCTTCAACGCCATCAATGACGGTGCGCACCGCCACGATCACCCCGACGAATACGCTCTCGAACGTGACCTGAGACCAGCCAATCAACGTGTCGATGGCACCAGCAACTGCCAGCATACTGTCGCGATCGGCGGGAAACTGCACCAGTGCCCCGGCAGCATCCGGCGTCAGGGCGCGCCATACGGTCAGTACCTGACTCACCAGCAGCAGCGCCAAGGGTAAAGCGACGCCCAGGGAGTCACGGCCGTGGCCGTGCAGGCTCACCCAAGCACAACCCAAGCGATTGACCAGCAGCACTGCCAGTGCTGCGGCCGATAGCCACCCCGCCCCCTCGCGCCACGCGCCAGCAAGCACGGCCAGGGCCGTCAACTCCAGCAGCAGCGCCAGCCAGAACAGGCCACCTCGTCCGGCGTCAGCGAGCGCTGCCGGGCCCAACACGCTTTGGCGAATCCAATGGTTTGTCGAGCGCGCTTGCACTTCGACCGACGGTGGCTCGCTGAGCACCTCGTCACTAGGCGAGGGAATGCTCGGGCCGATATGCGGCCGATCGTCGAAGAAATCCGCCACCCCCTCGTCCGCCGGCTGTTCAAGCAATTCACCAGGGGTGCCAACCTGAATCAGCCGACCACCCCGCAAGACGGCGATACGATCTGCCAGACGTAACGCCTCACCCGGATCGTGGGTCACCAGCAGCGTCGTGATTCCCCGTTCGCGCACCAGTTGCAGGAAGCGCCCCTGCAAATCACGGCGGATGGTGGGGTCCAGTGCACTGAAGGGTTCGTCCATCAGCAGAATGTCAGGCTCGGTGACCAGTGCTCGCGCAAGCCCGACACGTTGCTGCATGCCACCAGACAACTCGTGGGGCAAACGCTCGCCCCACTCTTTCAGCCCCACCGCCTGCAACTGCCGTTGTGCCGCTGCGCGCCGCGTACTCTCCGGCTCACCGCGCAATTCCAGGGGCAAGGCCACGTTGTCGAGCACGCTTCGATGCGGCAGCAAGCCGAAATGCTGGAACACCATGCCGATGCGCTGCGACCGCAGTTGGCGCAGCGCAGGCTGCGTCAAGTCGCTCAGAACCTCACCGTCGATGAGCACCTCGCCGCTGCTCGGTTCTATCAACCGATTGACGTGGCGCAGCAAAGTCGACTTGCCGCTGCCGGATGTACCCATCAAACAAAGCACTTCGCCCCGCCGCACCGCGAGGTTCACTTGCTCAACCGCGTTGCTGGAGTCCGACCGGCTCCCCTCGTAACGTTTGGTGACCGCGCGAAATTCCAGCGCGATAGCATGAATCGATGCAGAGCCAAGGGAGTCTGCGCTGACCCGCGCAGGGGTTTCCAAAGGGTCGTTGGCAATCAGTGGATATTTATCAGCGATCACGTCGCCCCCTGGGATTCAATGGATTCCAGGGCGACGAAGCAGACTCCATGCCAATCGGCCAAACCCCGCGTACTCAAGCGCGAGATGGGTTTTTGTCATGACGGCACGGTGTTGAAGAGGCAGCAACATTGCATGGCTGCTGTTGTGTGGGAAACAGCGAGGAACACGCCTGCGGTCTTAGTTGAACGAAAGCATTGGCAGCCTTGTGAGGCCATTGCATTTGCAATAAATAAATATTCCATACGGGAATATAAATATTATTTATTATTATTTTTAGAGATATGAATCGACTTTTATACTTTCATCAGACCCGCGATGGATCGGGGTAACCGTGTTGGAGAGTTGAAGTTTCTGATGCCAACGTCATTGCCTACCTCCGGCCAATCCCAGGTGCTGTTGCAGCTGCACCCGCTGTTCAGTTTCTTCCAGCCTCTGCAGGCCCGCATCCCGCTAGCCGCAGAACGCACCGCAGCCCTCTTCCATCGCCAAGCGCATGTGCTGAGCAAATTGTCTGAGGCGCCGCTATGAAATGCCCCCCTATCCGCCATCCCACCAGCCAGCGAGGAATGCCGAGTGACAACCCCTCTACGACCTGCCGTGCTTAGCCCCTTGCAGACTGCACGTCGCCTAGCGACGGCGTTCGCCGAAACCGCCGTCGAGCGCGACGAGGCCGGCGGCACACCCAAGGCCCAGCGCGACGCTATCCGCCAGAGCGGCTTGTTGGCGCTGAGCATACCCACCCAGTTCGGCGGCCTCGGCGCTAGCTGGAGCGAAACCCTGGAGGTGGTGCGCGAATTCGCCCGGGTCGACAGTTCCATCGCCCACGTCTTCGGCTTTCAGCACTTGATGCTGGCTACCGTGCGCCTGTTCTCCCGTCGCGATCAGTGGCAACCCTGGTTCGAGCAGACCGCGCGCAAGAACTGGTTCTGGGGCAATGCGCTCAACCCTCTGGACAGCCGCACCGTGCTCACACGCTTCGACGGTTGGTACGAGTTTTCCGGCAAGAAGAGTTTCTGCTCAGGCGCCAGCGACTCGGAAATGCTGATTGCCTCGGCAGTCGATGAAAGTGCTGGCGGCAAGCTGCTGATCGCTGCCATCCCCAGCGGCCGGACCGGTATCACACTGCATGATGACTGGAACAACATGGGCCAGCGCCAGACCGACAGCGGCAGCGCAACTTTCGAGCGCGTGCGCGTCGAAGAGAACGAGATGCTTCTCGACCCTGGCCCGCTGAGCACACCCTTCGCCAGCCTGCGCCCGCTGATCGCCCAGTTGCATTTCGCCAACGTATTCCTTGGTATCACCGAAGGCGCTCTGGAAGAGGCCCGCCATTACACGTTGAAGGAAGGCCGCCCGTGGTTCCGCTCCAAAGCCCGACATGTCAGCGAAGACCCTTACATCCTGCGCCACTACGGCGAGTTCTGGGTCGGTCTGGAAGGCGTGCGCCTGCTGGTGGAGCGCGCCGCGACGCAACTCGACGCGGCCTGGCACAAGGAGCACGCGCTCGGCGCCGAAGAGCGTGCGCAACTGGCGCTGGCCATCGCCACGGCCAAAGTGGCGGCGGCACGCACTGGCCTGGACATCTGCAACCGCCTGTTCGAGGTCACTGGCGCACGCGCGACCCACGCCTCGCTACGCCTCGATCGCTACTGGCGCAACCTGCGTACCCAGAGCCTGCACGACCCGCTGGACTACAAACTCCACGAGCTGGGTGAGTGGGCACTGAGTCAGACGCGACCCACCCCATCTTTCTACTCATAGGAATCGCCATGCAGTTGCTGACCCTCCCCCCTTCGCCGTCATTGGCCACCTCGATCCGGGCAACCGCACAGGTCTTCGAAGACGCTAGATCGCAGGCGCTGCTCGCCCACCTGCAACAGGTCGCCCCCAGCGAGGCCAGCGTCCTGATCATCGGCGAGACCGGCACGGGCAAGGAGCTGGTCGCACGCCACATACACAACCTCAGCGGACGGCGCAACGGCCCCTTCGTCGCGGTGAACTGTGGCGCCTTTTCGGAGTCGCTGGTGGAAGCCGAGCTGTTCGGCCACGAGAAAGGCGCCTTCACCGGCGCCCTGGCGGCCAAGGCCGGCTGGTTCGAGGAGGGCAACGGCGGCACACTGTTCCTCGACGAAATCGGCGACCTGCCCATGGCCATCCAGGTCAAGCTGTTGCGCGTGCTGCAAGAGCGTGAAGTGGTGCGCCTGGGCTCGCGCAAGAGCATCCCCATCGACGTGCGCGTGGTCGCCGCCACCAACGTGCAACTGGACAAGGCCATCGCTGCCGGCAACTTCCGCGAAGACCTGTACTACCGCCTAAACGTGGTCAGCCTGCAACTCTACCCGCTGCGAGAACGCCCGGGCGACATCCTGCCGCTGACCCGACACTTCATCAAGACCTACTGCAACCGCCTGGGTTACGGCGAAGTGCGCCTGTCCCCCGAGGCCGAACGCAAGCTGGTGAGCTACGACTGGCCCGGCAACATCCGCGAGCTGGAAAACGTCATCCACCACACCCTGCTGGTGTGCCGCAATGGCCTGGTGCAGGACGACGACCTGCGCCTGTCGCACCTGCGTATCGAGCGCCAGGACAAGTCGCCGGTGAGCACCGCCGAAAGCGCCGAAGAGCAGTTGCTGCGTGCCTTTCAGCGCCTGTTCGAGGAGCAGGCCGGCAGCCTGCACGAGAAGGTCGAGGACTCCCTGCTACGCAGTGCCTATCGTTTCTGCCACTGCAACCAGGTGCACACGGCCAGCCTGCTGGGTCTGAGCCGCAACATCACCCGCGCCCGACTGATTGCCATCGGCGAACTGGTGGTCAATCGGCGCCGGCCAGAGCCCCAGATGCGCCCTGAGCGGGCGATACAACTATCAATCTGAGAGGCCGCCACGAACGATTGCCCCCTTGCCAACTGCGCCAAGAGGGTTGCGAAGGACAGAAGCGCATGGCCGCGCCAAATGGCGGCAATCGCAACAGACTGGAAGCGCCCCCCAACCTTTGAGCCGGTGTGGGCCTGGTGCGCGGCGGCGCCCGAACTGCGCAGGGCTGAAGACAGGCCGGGGGGACGCCACCGGCCCTGCCCGCGCGATCAGCCTTCCTGGCTGCAATCACGCGGGGTGATACCCTTCTCTTTGGCATATTGATGCGACGAGGCCTCGATGATCGGCCGCAAAAACGCGCGGTCGGCCTGTACCCAGTCGCTGATCAGTTTCCACTTCTGCCCGTCCCACTGCTGGAAGCGCACCGCGCCACCGCCTTCATGGTCGGAGCAGGACAGTTTAAGCGGCTGCACCAGCCCCTTGGCACCGAGTGCCTGCAGGCGGGTATCGTCCAGGTTCAGGTGTTCGAAGCCCCAACGCACCTGCTCGCCACTCAGCGGTTGCCTGCCGAACTTCTCCTGAGCCAGACGCAATGCCTCGACGTTGAGGATGCCGTTGACCACGCCGAGGTTGTAGTACACGGTGCCAAAGCGCTTCGGATCGGCCAGGTCGCCTTGGCCCTTGTCCACCACCGCCTGTTCGATGCCCTGCAGCACCGGGAACTCGGTACCGGACGGATGCGTGGTGATGGCGATGAAGCCCTTGGCCGCGGCACCGGCAGGCGCCGCGTCTTCCTCGGAATTGCTCCAGATATTGCCGATGATGCGGTCGGCAGGGAAACCGACCTTTTGCGCGGTCTTCAGCGCCACCGGGTTCATCACGCCCCAGCCGCGCAGGATGACCCAGTCCGGCTTCAGGCGGCGGATGTTCAGCCACTGCGATTGTTGCTCGTTGCCGGGGTGCGGCACCTCCAGCAGGGTCAACTCGAAACCGTACTTGTCCGCCAGGGCCTGCAGCACCTCGTTGGTTTCCTTGCCATAGGGCGAACCGTGAAAGAGCGTGACGATCTTCTTGCCCTTGAGGCCCTGCTCGCCGCCTGCCTGCTGAGCGATCCAGTTGACGATGGCCGATACCTCGGAATAGGGATTGAGCTGCAGCGGGAAGACGTAAGGGAACACGCTGCCATCGGTGGAGTCGGTACGCCCATGGTTGATGGTGATCAGCGGCAGCTTGTCGGCCGTGGAGCGTTCCAGGGTGGCATACGCGATACCCACCGACAGCGGATTGGTGGCGGCAGCCGGTGCGCCGTTGAGCCCACCCTTGAGGCGCTCGTAGCACTCCACCCCCTTCTCCACGACGTATTCAGTCTCGCACTCGCTCCAGGTCAGCTTGACACCATTCACGCCGCCTTGGGCGTTGACGTACTTGAGGTAATCGATAAAACCACCGAAGAAACCGGTGCCACCTGCGGCATAGGGGCCAACGCGGTAGCTCTGCAGGGGGAAATACTGTTCGTTGGCCGCGTGCACGTTGAGTGCACCGGCCGCCAGGCTCACGGCCAGCGCCAGGCGGCCGAGGACGGATCGGGTCGACATCGTGGTTATCCTTTACAAATCAGTGGGCAGTGACATAAGGCGGGCGAAGCCCGGTGCGAAGGTTCGCTCAGTGGCGCAACGGCCAACGCCGAGTGCGCTCGCGAAAGCGTTGCCAGAGGCGCGCCAGGCCCTCCGGTTCCTTGATCAGGAAGATGATGATCAGCGTGCCGAAGGCCATCTTCTGCAGGTTCTCTATCTGTCCGGCATCGATCAGCCCGGTCGGCAGCAACCCGGCCAGGTTCGACAGCAGCACCGGGAACAGCACAATGAAGGCGGCGCCGAGGAAGTTCCCGAGGATGCTGCCCAGGCCGCCGATAATGATGATGAACAGGATCTGGAACGAGCGGTTCAGGTCGAAGCCGTGTGGCTCCACCGTGCCCAGGTAGGTGAAGGCCCAGAGCGAACCGGCCACGCCGAGGTAGAAGCCGCTGATGGCGAAAGCCAGCAGTTTGGTCTTCAACAGGGGGATGCCGATCACTGCGGCGGCGGTGTCCATGTCGCGCACCGCCATCCAGTTGCGCCCCAGTTCGCTGCGCACCAGGTTGGCGCCCAGCCAGAACAGCGCGCTGACCACCGCCAGGGTCAGCAGGTAGCGCCCGGCCGGCGACGAAAAGTCATACCCGGCCATCAGCAGCGGCGGCGCGCTGATCACCCCCGAGGCACTGTCGTTGCTGAACCAACTGAAGCGGGTCAGCGCCCATGGCACGAAGAACTGCGCCGCCAGTGTCGACACCAGCAGATAGAAGCCCTTGATGCGCAGGCTTGGCAGGCCGAACACCACGGCCACCAGCGCCGCCACCAGGCCGCCGAGCAGCAGGCTGGCCAGCAGCGGCAGCCACGCCACGCGCAGCTCGAAATTATAGGCCGCGAAGGCACCTGCTGCCATGAACGCCGCCGAACCCAGGGACAGTTGCCCGGCATAACCGGTCAGCAGGTTCAGCCCTAGGCCGGCCAGCGACAGCAGTAGAAATGGGATCAGGATGGCACTGAACCAGTAATCGTTGCCCAGCAGTGGCACGCCGATGAAGGCGAACAGGACCAAGGCCGCCAGACCCAGCCGATCCTGGCGCAGGCGGAAGAATCGTCGGTCGTCGGCGTAACGCACGCTGAACTGACCCGCTTCTCGATACAGCATGATCGACGCTCCTCAGACTCGCTCGATGGCGCGCTCGCCGAACAGCCCAGCCGGACGCACCAGCAGGAACAGCAGGGCCAGCACATAGGGAAACCAGTTTTCGATGCCGCCGCCGATGAGCGGCCCGAGGTACACCTCGGCGAGCTTCTCCGAAGCGCCGATGATCAGGCCGCCGACGATCGCCCCGCTGATCGAGGTGAAGCCGCCGATGATCAGCACCGGCAGGGCCTTGAGCACCACCAGCGAGAGCGAGAACTGCACCCCCAGGCGCGCGCCCCAGAGCAGCCCGGCGACCAGCCCGACGAACCCGGCCACCGCCCAGACCACCGCCCACACCCTCGGCAGGCGGATACCGACGCTCATCGCCGCGCGGGGATCGTCGGCCACCGCACGCAGCGCCAGGCCGATGCGCGTGCGGTTGAACAGCAAGGACAGTAGCACCACCAGGGCCGCTGCCGTTGCGGCGGCGAACAGGTCGAACTGCGACAGCAGCAGGCCACCCAGCGCCAGCGGCGCGTCGCTGATGGCCAGCTCCAGGCCGTGAACCTGAGCACCCCACAAGGCCTGGGCGGCGCCCTCGATGATGTAGGCCAGGCCGAGCGTGGCCATGAACAGGGTAATCGGCGAACGCCCGACCAATGGCCGCAGTACCGCCCGTTCGATCAGCAGCGCCAGGGCGATCATCGTCGCCAGGGTGACGAGAAAGGACAGCCAGAACGGCACGCCGCGCTCCAGCAGGCTGACGAAGGTCAGCGCGGCGAACAGTACCATCGCCCCCTGGGCGAAGTTGAACACACCGCTGGCTTTGTAGATCAGTACGAAACCGATGGCCACCAGGGAGTACATCACCCCGGCCAGCAGGCCACCGATCAGCACTTCGAAAAAGAATGCCATGTCGCGCTCCTGTGTGGGAACAGCCCCGAAGCCGCCGCCGGGCGGACACCCAGATAGGCCGCGATCACGTCGGGGTTGCGGCGAACCTGCTCGGGGGAGCCGTCGCCGATCTTGCGGCCGTAATCGAGCACCACCACATGGTGGGAAATGCCCATGACCACGCCGATGTCGTGCTCGATCAGCACCACCGTCGTGCCGAACTCGCGGTTGATCTCGACGATGAAGCGGCTCATTTCGCGCTTCTCCTCGGCATTCATCCCGGCCATCGGCTCGTCGAGCAGCAGCAAGCGAGGCTCGGCGGCCAGCGCACGGGCCAGCTCGACCCGCTTCTGCAGGCCATAGGGCAAGGTGCCAACGATTTCGTCACGCCACGGCTGGATGCGCAGAAACTCGATGACCCGCTCGGCGGCGGCGCGTTGGCGATCGTCCTCGCCCGGCGCGCGGCCGATGCGCAACGCCTGCTCCAGCCAGGAACTGCGGCGCTTGAGGTTGCGCCCGGTGAGCACGTTGTCGAGCACGCTCATGCCCTTGAACAGCGCGATGTTCTGGAAGGTGCGAGCGATGCCGTCGCGTGCCGCTGCATGTGGGTGCATCACCCGACGCTGCTGCCCGGCCAAACGAATACGCCCCTGCTGCGCCCGGTAGACGCCATTGATGATGTTCAGCAGCGAGCTCTTGCCCGCGCCATTGGGCCCGATCAGCGCACAGATCTCGCCTTCGGCGACACTGAAGCCAATGTCGCTAATGGCCTTCACACCCTTGAACGACAGGCTGATGCCCTCCAGTTCCAGCAACGGGGAATTCGACATGAACGCTCCTCAGACGGGCTGAACCCGGCCTTGCGACCGAGCAGCGAGGGATGAACGAGGACTGCGCACGGCCTGCCAGCGGGGCGTCTCCAGCCAGATACGCGGCGCCACCCCAAGGGCGGCGAAGAACGCCTGCACCTCGCCCGGCAGGACCTCACCGACCAGCAGCGGTACCCGGGTGCGGCTCAGGCCCAGCACATCGCGCAACGGCCGACGCAGCAACACGTGGCCAAGGCTGTTGCGCAGCAACCCACCGCGCGCGTCAAGCGCCCAGTCCAGCCAGCACCGCAGCAGGCTGCCCGGCAGCGGTAGACGCTGCTGCGCCAGTGCATACAGGCGGCCGTAGCTGTCGTGGGTGCCGAGAACCAGAGTCGGGCCGAGTTCACGGCGGTCTGTGTCACGGGTCGCCAGGCTCTCCGGAAAATTCATCCGAAAGCCTGCCAGCAGCCAAGGCGCCAGCAGGTAGCGGGCCTGGCCGCTGGTGGCGAAGTTGCGGGAGGCCAAGGCTTCCTCGGCCGCCGTCAGGCGCTCCTGTTCGACCAGCCGACGCCCCTCGCCCAGCACCTCGGCATGGCTGAGCCCGTGCTGCTGAACCTGGCCATCGGCATCCAGCCGGTGAAAGCTGAACGCTGGGCGCTCGCTCTGCGCCTGGACCGCCAAGGCAGGATCGGGCAACTGCGCGGCCAGGCTAGCGTAATTCGGCACCCCGGAATCCGCCAGGCCACGGCCATCGGCGTAGAACAGCAATGCCGGTACATGACCGCTCGCCAGCACCCGCTCGACCTCCTCCTGACCTTCGGCAAAGACGAAATCGGCCTGCAGTTCACGCAACAGCGTCAGTTGCTCCGCGTCAGGCATCAGCGGATCGATCAGTGCCGCGACGCCGCCCAGCCACTGCGCCGCCAGGCTTGCGAGCAGCGCCTCAGGTCGCGGACGGCTGACGATCAGCAGACTGTCACCGGCCGCGAAGCCGGCCTCGCGCAGCCCGGTGGCCAGCCCCTGCACCTCGGCCAGCAGTTGCGCCCAGCTGCGCGCCTGCCACAGGCCTAGACGCTTGTGGCGCAACGCAACGTCCGCCCCACGTTGATGTGCGCGGGCCAGCAAGCTGGCCGGCAGGTTGTCCGCGAACGCCTCATGCATGGCCGCGCACCTCAGGCCACAGCGAGGGAGGCACGCTTCTCCTGCTCCAGTTCGCGCACCAGCGGCAAGACATGCTTGCCGAAGTATTCGACCTCTTCCTGGAAGTGCAGGAAGCCGGAGAGGATCAGGTCGACGCCGACCGCCTTGAGCGCGACGATGCGCTCGGCGATCTGCCGTGGTGTACCGATCAGGTTGGTCTTGAAGCCGTCGTTGTACTGCACCAGGTCTTCGAAGGTCGACTTGGCCCAGTTGCCCTCGCCTTCCGGGCTGGCCGCACCGGCGTTCTTCACTTCACTGCCGAAGCCGTTGACCGCCTCCGGGTCGGCCTTGGCGATGATCTCCGCCAGCACCGCGCGGGCCTCTTCCTCGGTGTCGCGGGCGATGATGAAGGCGTTCACGCCGACCTTCACCGAATGCCCGTTGGCCGCTGCCTTGGTGCGGATATCGTCGACCTGGGTCTTGATACCCTCGACACTGTTGCCATTGGTGAAGTACCAGTCGGAGACCCTCGAGGCCATGTCGCGCGCGGCCCGTGAGCTCCCGCCCTGGAAGATTTCCGGGTGCGGTTGCTGCAGCGGCTTGGGCTTGAGGGTGTAGTCGTTGAAACGGTAGAAATCGCCGTGGAAGCTGAAATTGTCCTGGGTCCAGATGCCCTTCAGGGCACGAATGAACTCCTCGGATCGGCGATAGCGCTCATCATGGTCCAGCCATGGCTCGCCGATGGCGCGAAACTCGCCCTTGAACCAGCCGGACACCACGTTGATGGCGATGCGGCCCGCGGTGAACTGGTCGATGCTTGCCAATTGCTTGGCTGCCAATACCGGCGTCCAGGGTCCGGGCAGGATCGCGGCGATCACCTTGAGTTTTTCGGTGGCGGCCAGCAGCGCGTGGCTGATGGTTACCGACTCGTGCTGGTTGTCAGCGCCATAGCCGGCGGTGAAGCGGATCTGCGAAAGCGCGTACTCGAACCCGGAACGCTCGGCAATCTGCGCCAGCTTGCGGTTGTAATCGATGTCCCAACTGGTGCGTTGTTCGATCTTGCTGACTACGAGGCCACCGCTGACGTTAGGAACCCAGTAGGCGAATTTGATCGGTTGGCTCATGGCGATGTCTCCTGTAACTCGGAAAGTCAGGCCGCGCGGGCGACCGGGATATGAAAGAAGGCGCCGACGGTATCGAGTACCCGCTCGATCCGTTCGAACTGCGCAGGGTCAGCCAGGCGCTGATCGTCGAAAGACTCGACACTGGCGTACAGGCCGTACGGCAGGGTGTGGGCCTGGAAGAAAGCGAATAGCGGGCGCAACTGGTGATCGATCATCAAGGCATGTCGCTCGCTACCACCGGTGGCGGCAAGCACCACGGGCACGCCCTTGAGCGACTGGTAATCGACCAGGTCGAACAGGTGCTTGAACAAACCGGTGTAGGACGCGCGATACACCGGGCTGCCGACCAGTAGCAGGTCGGCCTGCTCGATGGCCTGCAAATGCGGCTGCAGGTCAGCCGAGGCGCTATCGCGCTCCAGCGAACCGGCCAGGCTGGCGGACAGCTCGGCGATGCGCACCCAGTGCACCTCCAGCTTCGGCAATACGGCCGGCAGCCGCTCCACCAGGGCCTGCAGCAGACCATGGGTGCGTGATGGAGCCCGCAGGCTGCCGGACACCACCACGACCCTGATAACACGTGCGTCCATGCTGATCCCTCCTTGCCCAGCGGGCATTACCTGAGGGAGCTTCAGCAGCAACCGTGCCAACCAATAAAAACCATTAAATTCAAATACTTGAACGCTAGCTCTAACAGCCTGAACTGTCTTTTGGCCAACAAGCTGTTGAACCACTGACCCTCGGCCAACAGTTGCCCCGGAAAACGCAATTGACCGCCCACCAACAGTCATTCAGCAAGTTGTCGGCGAGCGAACAGCCCGTCCTGCCAGAAAGATCACAACCCATTGATTTAAAAGGCATTCACTGCAAGGCACGAAGTTTGCGAAAGCATCGCCGTCAGCAATCGCATCAATCGAGGAGAACTGCGATGACCGCCCAAGCCCATCTGCCCCACCTGTCTACCGGAACCCAGTACGAATCCCTTGCCGCCCGCTTCCGCCCCATCTTTGCCCGCATCGCCGAATCCAGCGTGGAACGCGAGCGCAACCGCACCCTGCCCCATGAGCCCATCCAGTGGCTCAAGGACGCCGGCTTCGGCGCCGTGCGTGTACCGGTCGAACAGGGCGGTGCCGGCGCTTCCCTGCCACAGTTGTTCCAGCTGCTGATCGAACTGGCCGAAGCCGACTCCAATGTGCCGCAGGCACTGCGCGGGCATTTTGCTTTCGTCGAGGACCGCCTCAACGCCCATGCCAGCACACCACAGGACGTCTGGTTCAAACGCTTCGTCGACGGCGATCTGGTGGGCTGCGCCTGGACGGAGGTGGGCGCAGTGAAGATCGGCGACGTCAGCACCCGGGTGTCGCGCCAGGGTGATCAGTGGGTGGTCAATGGCACCAAGTACTACAGCACCGGCAGCCTCTTCTCCGACTGGATCGACCTGTTCGCCCGCCGAGACGACACCGGTGGCGACGTGATCGCAGCGATCCGTACCCGCCAACCCGGCATCACCCAGAGCGACGACTGGGATGGTTTTGGCCAGCGCACCACCGGCAGCGGCACCTCGGTGTTCGAGAACGCGGTGGTCGAGGAAGAGAACATCATCGACTTCGCCACCCGCTTCAAATACCAGACGGCCTTCTACCAACTGGTGCTGCTCGCCGTCATCGTCGGTTCCGGCCGCGCCGCCGTGCGTGACTTCAGCCAGGAAACCAGCAAGCGCACGCGCGTGTTCAGCCATGGCAATGGTGCAGCGGTAAGCGAGGATCCACAGGTATTGCAGGTTATCGGCAAGGCCTCCGGGCTGATCTACGCCGCCGAGGCAGGCACCCTGCGCGCCAGCGAGGCCGCGCAGCAAGCCTACCTGGCGCGTTTCGGCAATGACGAGAACGCCGAGCGCAAGGCCAACATCGCCGCCGAACTGGAATCGGCCCAGGCCCAGGTGGCGGCCATCGAATGGGTGCTGCGTGCCACCAGCGACCTGTTCAACACCCTCGGCGCCTCCGGTACCAGCACCACCAAACAGCTCGATCGCCACTGGCGCAACGCCCGTACTGCCGCCTCGCACAACCCGGTGATCTACAAGGAACGCATCATCGGCGACTGGCACGTCAATGGCAGTGAACCGCCCTATGTCTGGCAGATCGGTGGCGGTGCCAAGCAGTCCTGAAAGCATGGCCTGGGGCACACCCCCAGGCCTCGTCACGGCACTGGCGTTTCGCCCGGAACGCCAGAACTATCCAGCGCCGAGTCGCCGACTGGCAAAACTGAACAGCAGAACCGAGAGAATCAGAACGCCGGTGGCCACCTGCTGCCAGAAGAAATTCCAGCCGATCAGCAGCAGACCGTTGGCCGTGACGTTGAGAAATAGCACACCGAGCAGTGTACCGGGTACGTTGACCCGGTTGTGCAGGCTCAGCGTGGCACCGATGAAGACCGCACCGATGGCATTCATCAGGAAGGCATTGCCGGACATCGGCGCGTAGGCGTTCACCGTGGCCGGCAGCAGGATGCCCGCCAGCGCGCTGGCAAAGGCACTGGCGATGAACACCAGGGCAGCGATACGTCGCTGCGCCAGGCCCGAATAACGCGCCACCAGTGGCTGGCTGCCAAGGACGATGATCTCCCGGCCTAAGCGGCCACGCGCCAATACCACGCCATACACCAGAGCCAACAGTGCCACCAGCAGCAAGGGTAGCGGCACGCCAAGCAAGCGCTCACTGGCCAAGCCGCTGCGCACCTGCGCCTCCAGGTAGATCGGTTGTCCGCCATCGGAAAGCAGCTTTTGCACGCTGCTGCCAATGAACAGTGTGCCAAGGGTGGCCAGAAAAGGGGAAATACGCAGCCCGGCGATCAGCCCGGCATTGAACAACCCGGCCAGGCTGCCAGCCAGCAACCCACCGGGAATCGCGACATAGAGCCCGAAGCCGGCATTGAGCAGCAGGACGAAGGTCAGCGCCGAGAAGTCCAGCGCAGTGCCGACTGACAGGTCAATGCCACCCGCGGCAATGGCGTAGGTCATGCCGATGGCGACGATGGCCAGCAGCACGAAATTGTTCAATAACAGGCTGGACAGGTTACCGACGGTGAGAAAGCCGGGTGCCTTCAACGCGAAGAACAGTAGCACGGCGGCGAACAGCGTCGGCATGACCAGGCGCAGCAACGCCCGGCCAGAGAGCCCGGTCAGACCGGCAGGCTGCGGGGCGGATAACGAATCGGACATCTCAGGCCTCCTTGTTGCGCAAACCGGACAGGGCCACCACCAGCAGGATCAGGACACCCTGCACGCCGTCGACCCAGAAGCTGGAAATATTCAGAAGCTGGAAGCCGTTGATCAGCACCCCGACCAGCATCGTTGCCAGCAGCGTGCCGCCGATGCTCGGCTGCAGACGCTGGGAGAAGATCACCCCAAGAAAAGCGATGGCCACCACCGACAGCAGCATCTCGCCGGAGCCGGTGGTGCTGCCGCTGAACCAGGCCGCTGAACAAAACGCGGCCAGGCTGCCGCACAGACCGCTGATCAGGTAGCTGGCGAACACGTAGCCACGCACCGACAGGCCAGCGGCATTAGCCGCCTCCGGGTATTCGCCGATGGCGTACAGACGCAGGCCGAATGGCGTGTACTGCATCAACACGATCAGCACGCCACCGACCGCCAGCAGCACCCAGGCCAGGGCTGGCACGCCGAGCCAACTACCGAAGGCCAGCCCTTCCAGCAACGGCGAAGAGCTAGGCAGCACGGTGTTTTCGGTCAGCACCAGTTCCAGCCCGGCCACCAGGTTCATCGTGGCCAGGGTTGCCAGCAGCGGCGGCAAACGGAAACCGACCACCACCAGCGCATTCAGCGTGCCGATGGCCAGGCCAGTGCCAAGCGTCGCGGCGATGCTGACAACATCGCCGAAACCGGCGTTGTTCAGGCTGGCATAGACCGCAGCGGACAACCCGAGGTTGGCCGCCAGCGACAGATCAAGCCCACCGGACACCACGTTCGAGCCGCCGCCGATGATCACCGTGGTCAGGCCGAAGGCAAGGCTGCCGAGGATCGCCGACTGGGCCAGCACATTGACCAGGTTGCTCGGGGTGAGGAAGTTCGGCGCACTGAGGGCGAAGGCCAACAGGATCGCGGCGAAGGCCAGCAGGGCGCCACGGCGCAGCAGCCAATGCGCGAATCGCGGGTGGAAGGCATCAAATAGCAATGGCATAGGCATAGAAAGGTCGTTCCTCGTTCTGCGCGCGTTGCGCGCCGGTAGCCACCGCCAGCAGGCGGTCACTGTTCGCCTCGCCAGCGGCGAAACGTGCGGCGATGGCGCCGCGGTGCATGACATGAATGCGGTCGCAGAGGCCGATCAACTCCGGCAGGTCGGACGAGAGGATCAACACCCCGGCGCCCTCCTTCACCAGTTCACCGATCAGCCGATAGATCTCCACCTTGGCGCCAACATCGATGCCAACGCTGGGCTCGTCCAGCAGGTACAGGCTGGAACACCGCGCGAACCACTTGGCCAGCGCCACCTTCTGCTGATTGCCGCCGCTGAGCTGACGCACCTTGGCATGCGCGCCATGGGCCTTGATCCTTAGGCGCTCGATCAGCTCCAGGGTGGTATGCCGCTCGCGCGCCGGCGACAGCAGCCCCAGGCGGACGAAACGCGACAGTGCCGCCAGGGTGGTGTTCTCCTGCACGCTCAGATCGAGCGCCACGCCTTGCCGACGGCGCTCCTCGGGCATCAGCGCGACGCCCTGGGCGACAGCCTCGCGCGGGCTGCGCAAGGACAACGGTTGCCCGTCCAGGCGCACCTCGCCGCTGTCCGGTGGCGCCAGGCCGAACAGGCTGCGTAGCAACTCCTTGGCGCCCGAGCCCACCAGCCCGGTGAGGCCGACGATCTCGCCACGGCGCACCTGCAGGTCGATGCCTTGGTAGGCCCGTGCCCGACCCAGCCCGCGTACGTCGAGCAACAGCGCACCGGCAGGCACCGCTACCTTGGGGTACAGCTCGCCGACTTCGCGGTTGACCATCAGCCGGGTGATCTGCTCCAGCGACGTGTTGCGCGGGGAGACTTCAGCGACATCGCGACCGTTGCGCAGTACCGTCACGCGGTCGCACAGGGCCTCGATTTCCTGCAGGTAATGGGAGATGTAGACGATCGCCAGGCCATCGTCACGCAGGCGCTGGACGATCCGCAGCAAACGCTCCACCTCACGCTGCACCAGCGCCACGCTGGGTTCGTCGAACACCAGCACACGCGGTTTGATCAACAGCGCGCGGACGATCTGCACCATCTGTTGCTCGGCACTGCTCAGTTCACCGATCAGCGCATTCGCCGGCAGTCGCAGGCCGAAGTAGTCGTCCAGCAGACGCGCGGCCTCGCGCTGCTGAGAGCGGCGATCGAGCAAGGGCCCGAATCGCCGTTCATGGCCGAAGAACAAGGCTTCACCCACGGTGAAACGGGCCGGCAACAAGCGTTCCTGGTGGATGAAGCCAATGCCCAGGCGCTCCACCTGGCGCGGGCTGAAATGCCCGTGCGGCTGGCCGTCGAGCAGCAGGCTGCCGGCGTCCGGGCGGTGGATGCCGGCCAGCACCTTGATCAGCGTAGACTTGCCGGCGCCGTTCTCGCCCACCAGACCGTGCACGCTGCCCGCCGCCACCCGCAGGCTGGCGCCGTCGAGCGCCCGGGTGGCACCGAAGGTCTTGACGATGCCACGCAGCTCCAGCACCGGCGTACTCATGCGTCGCCTCGGATGCGTTTGACGTCATCGACGTTGCCCGCCGTGGTCAGCAGGGTCTCGACGAAGGTTTCGGGCGGCAGATCGTGCTCGCCGGCCAGGTAGCGGGCGACGTTATGCACCGCCGTACGGCCAATCAACGCAGGCTGCTGCGCCACCACTGCAGCCACCGGGCTGCCGGGCTGGCGCAGCAGTTCCAGCACCTCGGGCGTACCGTCGACGCCATAGGTGCGCACTTCATTGCGCCCGGCTTCGATCAGCGCCTGGCTGGCACCGAGCTGCGGCAGATCCCAGGCCGCCCAGATCGCGTCGAGCTCACCCTTGGGGTACTTGTTGAGCAAGGCGGCAACCTGACTGCGGGCATCCTGCACGGTGTTGGGAATCACGTCGCGCAACTCCGGCTGGATGAACTCGATCTGCGGGTAGAACTTGCTCACCAGCTTCAACTGGTCATAGCGAATGCCGCAGCTCGGCACGCCATAGAAGCCATTGAACAGCAGCACCCTGCCCTTGCCGCGCAGATCGGCCACCAACTGCTTGGCCAGCAGCAAACCCGTGCTCCAGTTGTCTGCGGAAATCGTATTGACCGCGTACTGCGACGGCACCTCGATGGTGAACAGCGGGATGCCGGCGGCGCTGATGCGCTTGAACCAGGGCTCGATGATGCTCAGCGTGCCGAGGGTGTGAATCACTGCATCGGGCTTCTGCGTCACCAGATTCTGCAACTGGGTCACCATGGCCTTGTCGTTGCGCCCGGCATCCAGGGTGATCGGCGTGCCGCCCAGGCGCTGTACCTCCTCGACCTGCGCCTTGAAGGCCCGGCTGTCGAAGTAGATGCTGGTGCCCACGGTGCTGATGGCGATGCGCTTGCCCTTGAGCGAAGGCACTGTGGCACTGGCCTCGGCACCGCTGTCGGCTCCAGCCGCCATGGTGCGGGTCAATGGTGCGGCAAGCCCGAGAGCGAGCATCGCCGAAGACGCGCCGAGCAGGCAGCGCCGGGAAATGCCGGAGCAGTCGTTGTCACTCATTGGTCACCTCGCAGGTGCTTGACCTGAGCCAGGTTGTCGCGGGTCGTCAATAGCGCGGCGACATGGGTTTCCTTCGGCAGATCACGCTGGCCGGCCAGGTAGCGGGCAACGTTGCGCACGGCGGTGCGGCCGATCAGGTCGGGCTGCTGCGCAACCACCGCGCCGATGGGCGAGTTGTCAGGGGCGAGCAGCTCCAGTACCTCCGGCGTGCCGTCCACACCATAGGTGCGGATCTCACTGCGCCCGGCGTCGATCAGCGCCTGGCTGGCGCCGAGCTGAGGGATGTCCCAGGCCGACCAGATGGCGGCGATATCGCCCTTGGGGTACTTGTTCAGGAGCGCGGCGATCTGGCTGCGGGCGTCCTGCACGGTGTTGGGAATCACGTCACGCAGCTCCGGCTGGACGATCTGCAATTGCGGATGATCGGCCAGTACCTTCTTCAACTCGTCGTAGCGGATCGCACAGACCGGCACCCCGTAGAAGCCGTTGAACACCAGGATGCGGCCCTTGCCGCCGGTGTCGCGCACCAGCTGTTCGGCCAACGCGCGGCCGGCCGCAACGTTGTCCGAGGTGGTGTTGTTGAGGCTGTACTGCGATGGCACATCAATGGTGAACAGCGGGATGCCTGCTGCCTGGATGCGCTTGAGCCAGGGGTCGATCACGCTCAGGGTGCCGAGGGTCTGAATCACCGCATCGGGCTTTTGCGTGACCACCGTGTTCAGTTGTGTGACCAGATTGCGGTCGTTGCGCCCGGCGTCGAGGGTGATCGGCGTGCCGCCCAGGCGCTTGATCTCATTGACCTGCGCCTGGAACGCCTTGATGTCGAAGTAATGACTGGTGCCAGTCATGCTCACGGCAATGCGCTTGCCGGCCAGCGACGGCACGGCCTCACCCTCCTCCTCGGCTTGTGTCAGGCCGCCCGCCAATGCCAGCACCAGGGCGGTGAGCAACGTCAGGATTCGACTCATGCTTGCACCCTTTGCTGATCTGCCAAGGCGGCGCCGTTGAGGTAGTGGTCGCCGAGCAGTCGCCGTTGAGTGGGCAGTGCCGGTTCGGCGCTGCCCGGCTGCGGACGCGGCAGACTACTGCCCACCAGTTCGAAATGCGTCTGCGCGGCCAGGCGCGCGGCCTCGGCGGCGCCCAAACGAAAAGCGATGGCGGCCGACTGCGAGGCGTCGGCGCGTGCCAGCAACGCGTCGGCGGCGTCGATACGGATGCGCAACTCGCCGACTGCAGCGATGACCAGCGCTTCATGGCGAGCACTCTGCCCGCGCAGGTAGTCAAGCAGAGCTGCCTCGACATGACGGGCGTGGGCCAGGTCACCCCGGCCTTGGGAATGGGTGTTGGACATGGCGTGACCTCAGTTCCAGGAATGACGTTGCGGCTTGATGCCGTTGAGCAGTTGATTGCCGACCAGGTGGTACTTCCAGCGCACCGGGTCATGCAGCGTGTGGGTGCGCGCATTGCGCCAGAAGCGGTCCAGCCCCTGGCTGGCCGAGACGCTGCGCGTGCCGCCCAGCTCCAGCAGGCGACTGGACGCCTCAAGGGAAATCTCGGTAGACAGCACCTTGGCCTGGCCGACCACCACTGAGGCTTCAGCAACGAGCTCTTCGCCAGGCTCGGCGACGGCGCGATCGACCGCCTCGGCAGCGCGCTGCAAGATCGCCTCGGCCGCCTGCAGGCGCCAGGCCAGCTCGCCGATTAGCGCCTGGCCAAGTGGATCCTGCCAGCCGTGCTGCAAGCCGCTGTCGACCCAGGGGCGTGCCTGACGCGCCACGCGCAGGGTTTCGGCAAAGGCGCCACGGGCGATGCCGGTGTCCACGGCGGCCTGGATGATCTGCGAGATCGGGCCATCAGCGGTTGGCTGGTCGTAGGCCTTCCAGGCCGGTATCACCTCGCTCGCTGGCACTCGCACGCCTTCGATACGCACCTGGCCGCTGGCTGTGATGCGCTGGCCGAAGCCATCCCAACTGTCGATCACCGTCAGGCCAGCTGCATCGCGTGGCACGAAGGCGATGTGCGGGCGGCCCTCCTCGTCGACACCCGCGACCGGGACGATGTGGGCGAACAGTGCCCCCGTGCAGTAGGCCTTCTCGCCATCGAGCACGGCGCTGTCGCCGTCGAAGCGGATCTGCGTCTGGAAGGTGGTGACGTACTGGCTGCGCGCTTCGGAAAAGGCGTTACCGAAACGGTAGCCTTGCAGCACCTTGGCGTAGTAGCGGCGCTTCTGCGCCTCGCTGCCGGTCAGGCCGAGGTTGCTGAGCACACCAAAGTGGTTCTGCGGCAACTGGCCGAGCGATGAATCGGCGGCGGAGATGGTCGCGATCACCTCGCTGAGGGTGACATAAGATACCCCGGCGCCGCCGTGCGCCTTGGGCACGCTGATTGCCCACAGACCGCTTTCGGAGAAGCGATCCAGTTCCTCCCAGGGCAGGCGCCGCTCGCGATCACGCCAGGCTGCCTCACGGGCAAAATCCTCGGCCAAGCGCTGCGCCACCTCGATGGCTTCGGCGTCGCTACGGATGATCTGTGCCGGGCGCCGAGGCGCCGAGCTGAACTGCTCGCGCAGATCGGCGGGTTGTGACTGAGTCATGTGTTGCTCCAAGCGTGATGGATTCTCCAGGGCTACTGCACAGCCCGTACCAACCTGGAAAACCCTTAATATTCAATGACTTGATGCGCAATCCAGATAATTGGAAAAGCACCTGTGGCGGCAAACTGTGGATTGGCTGTTGCCGGGCGGACACTTGCCTCAGAACCTGTTCACGACCTGCTGCGCGTCGGCCCTCCTGCGTTAAAAAAAGGCTGGAGCGCAAGCGTGGTCGGACTGCTCATTTACAGCGGGTGAAGTCGAGCGCGACTCCGACCGCGCCTCGCCTGTTTTTGCGGGGCCGCCATCGGTGTTGCATGGCGTTACCTCGCGAGATCGTGAGCAGGTTCTCAGAGGCTGATATCCAGCGGGTACTGGACGATCAGGCGCAGTTCGTCGACGTTGGACTCGGCGACGTGATCGCCACCGACGCGGTGGGTGGCCTGCATCAGGTTGAACGAGAGGTCCTTGGCCGGCCCACTCTGCAGCACGTACTTCAGCCACAGGTTGCGCTCCCAGTGGCGGCCGTCCTCGGTACCATTGAAGTAGCTGTAAGCGCCACCCGCGCGCGTACCGTCGATGTCGGTACCGCGCACGTAGCGGGCTGTCAGGCTCAGCCCTGGCACGCCAAGCGTGGCGAAGTCATAGTCGTAACGGGCTTCCCAGGCTCGCTCATTGGGGTTGTTGAAGTCGGAAACCTGCGAGGCGGCATCCAGTTGCAGGTCATAGGTGTTCCACACGTAGTCGAACGGCGTGTCGCCATCGATGCGTGTGTAGGACAGCTTGAAGCCATGAGCGCCGGCAGCCAGACCGGCATGCACGCTCCATGAGTCGTTGTCGATCTGGCCGGCCAGCGCCTGGCCGCTGTCACGGGTGCGGTAATAATTGAGGCCGGTCTTCAGGCTCAGCTCGCTACCCAGCGGCTGCACATGGTCGACGCTGAAGAACGACTGGTTCCATACGTCGTCGAGGCGGCTGCTGTGCAGGCGCAAGGTGAGCTGATCGTTGAACGAGTAATCGCCACCCAGGTACACCACATCGTTGGCGCCCTTGATACGCCCGGCATAGACGGTGCCGAGATCACCACGGTGGTTGCTGGCGTTGCGGTCACTGCTCGACTCCAGCTTGCCGCCCTGCAGGCTCAGGCCATCCAGCGAGTTGTTGTTGAAGATGAAGCCGCGCAGTGTCTGCGGCAGCAGGCGAATGTCGCTGGCGTGCAGCACCGGGCTGGTCGGGCTTACGTCGCCATAGCGCAGTTCGGTGTCGAAGGCGCGCACCTTGAGCGCGGCGCCAACCTTGCCGTAGCTGTCCTTGGGCTCGCCATCGAAGTTGCTCCCCGAGCGCGACACGATGCCAGGCACGCCGACACCATTGCCGACTGCCCCATTGCCGCCATCGAGCTTGAGCCCGACCAGCCCCTGCACATCCACGCCGAAGCCGACAGTGCCACGGGTGAAACCGGATTGCAGATTGGCGATGATGCCGTGGCCCCATTCACGATGCAGGCTCTGCCGCTGACCATTGTTGGGGTTGAGGGTGAAGTCGCCGTTGCGATAGTCCTGGCTGAAGAAGAAGTTGCGGTTGAGCACATGGATCTGCGTGCCGTCGATGAAGCCTTCATCATCGCTGTCGGCAAACGCGGGGCCGGCCAGCAGGATGGCCAGAGAAAGAGCTGTTCTGTAGCAAGCGGTAGAGCGCATGGCAGTGATCCTTGGAATGACGAGGTAGGCGCCTTTCCAGGCGCTGCAAATCCAGTTGTTCCAACAACCATGCCAACAGAAAAAATCATTGTTATTCAATCAGTTGAACAATCTACTCAACAATATGATGCACCGTCTGCGGAGCAATCTGCACAACTGCTGTTGCCGGCGCCACAGCGCTTTCGTCAGGAAAAAAAACGCGGCCTGGGCCGCGTTGAATGGAACATCACCTACTCAGTAAAAGGCGGTATAACCACAGCGTTCCACAGCCGTCGCCACCGCTCAGTCAGCCTTGCCGCCCAGGTAGAAATGCTGAATATCTTCCCGCGCGGCCAGCTCGGCAGCACTGCCCTCACCCACCACCCGGCCGTTCTCCAGGATGTAGGCATGGCTAGCATGGCGCAGGGCAACGTTGATGTTCTGCTCGGCCACCAGAAAGCTCACGCCCTCCTGCGCATTGAGCTGGGCGACGATGGCGAAGATCTCCTCGACGAGGATCGGCGCCAAGCCCATCGAGGGTTCGTCGAGCAGCACCAGGCGCGGTTTGGTCATCAGCGCGCGGCCGATGGCGAGCATCTGCTGCTCACCGCCGGAAGTCAGCCCAGCCTGAGTCTTGCGCTTGGTCTTCAAGCGCGGGAACCAGGCATAGATGCGCTCCAGATCCTGCTCCAGTTGGCGCCGCGTCGGGTTACGCAGGAAGCCGCCACTGCGCAGGTTTTCCTCGATGGTCAGGTGGGCGAACACATGCCGTCCTTCCAGCACATGGACGATACCCTGGCGTGCCAGCAGGTTGGCCGCGACACCGGCGGTGTCCTGCCCCTGGAAGCGGATATGGCCACGGCTGACCTGCGCCCGGTCGGCCTGCACCAGGCCGGAAATAGCCTTGAGTGTGGTGCTCTTGCCAGCACCGTTGGCGCCTAGCAAGGCGACGATATCGCCCTGCCCGACCTGCAGGGATACACCGGCCACGGCGAGGATCGCGCCGTCGTAGATCACTTCGATGTCCTCCACTGCCAGCAGCTCGCTGCTGACGGCGGCTGGAAGAGTCGCACTGGTCATGGATTGTTGCCCTCTGGTCGTCGTTCAGCGGGCGGCGCCTGCCGCCCCAAAGCCTTGAAATGCGTTGCCCGTGCCGGTCGCGGCTAAAGCCCCTGCCACAGGTGAAAAGCGAGCGCTCACGGCGCGTCACACGCACGGGGGGTCACGCCTTTCTCTTTCGCGTACTCGGCAGCCTTGGCGTCGATCAGGGGGCGCAGGGTGACATGATCGGCCTGCACCCAATCGGTGATCAGCTTCCACTGCTGGCCATCCCACTGCTGCACCTTGACGGCACCGCCACCCTCGTGGTCGCTGCACGACAGCTTCAGCGGCTGCATCAGCCCCAGGAAACCGATCGCCTTGAGCCGCGCATCGTCGAGATCGAGGTGTTCCAAGCCCCAGCGACCTTCTTCGCCATTGAGCGGCCGCGGTCCGAAGTGCTTCTGCGCGGCGCGGATCGCCTCGACGGCGATGGCGGCATTCACCAGGCCGGAGTTGTAGTACACGCTGCCGAAGCTCTTCGGATCCTTGAGGTCGCTCTTGCCCTTGTCGAGGATGTGTTCCTTGATGCGCTGGTGGATGTCGAAGTCGGCACCGCCCGGATAGGGCGTCAGGGCCAGATAACCCTTGCCCGCCTCGCCGGCCGGCAGCACATCTTCATTGGAGCTGGCCCAGATGTCGCCAATGATGCGATCGACCGGAAAGCCGAAGCGCGCCGCGGTCTTGATCGCCACCGGGGTGGACACGCCCCAGGTGCGCAGGAATACCCAGTCCGGCTTGAGCTGGCGCACCTGGCGCCACTGCGAGGCCTGCTCGTTACCCGGGTCGGCGACGGGAATCTGGATGTTCTCGAAGCCGTACTTCTCCGCCAGCAGCTTCAGCGGCCCCTGGGTTTCCCGGCCATAGGCGGAGTCGTGGTAGACGGTGGCAATCTTCTTGCCCTTGAGCTTGTCCAGCCCACCCTCGCGCTCGGCCACGTAGTTGATGAATGCCGAAGCCTCGCTGTAGAAGGTCAGCATCACCGGGAAGTTGTAGGGAAAGACGCGGCCATCGGTGGCCTCGGTACGACCATAGCCGAGGGTGATCAGCGGGATCCGGTCGGCCTCGGCCTTGTCCGCCAGGGCATAGGCAGCCGGCGCACCATTGGGCTGGTAGACCGCTACCGGAGCGCCATTGAGGCCGTTCTTGAAGCGCTCGTAGCACTCGATGCCCTTCTCCGCCGTCCACTCGGTCTCACACTCCTGCCAGACCAGCTTGACGCCATTGATGCCGCCTTCGACGTCGTTGATGTAGCGCAGGTAGTCGATCATCCCGGCCCACACCGGAATGCCGCTGGAGGCATAGGCACCGACTCGGTAGGTGGCTAGCGGGAAGAATTGTTCATTGGCCGCCTGGGCCGCCGACGGCATCGCGGCGTAGCTCGCGAGCGCCAGGCCAAAGGCGGCGACACCGCGTTTAAGCGTTGCATACATGGTCTTTCTCCTCAGGCGCCCAGCCCACGCGACGGTGGCCGGGCGCAGGTCATGGGGGGTTATTGCTCGTTGGCGCAATTACGCGGGGTGATGCCCTTCTCCTGGGCATAGGCGGCGGACTTGGCCTCGATCAGCGGACGCAAGGTGGTGCGGTCGGCCTGGATCCAGTCGGTCACCAGCACCCATTTCTCGCCGTCCCACTGCTGAACGCGGGCCGCACCACCGCCCTCGTGATCAGAGCAGGACAGCTGCAGCGGTGGCAGCAGCCCTTCGAAGCCACTGGCCTTGAGGCGCGCGGCGTCGATATTCAGGTGCTCGAAGCCCCAGCGCGCTTCCTCACCATTGAGCGGGCGGTTGCCAAACTTGCCCTGGGCGGTGCGCAGCGCCTCGACGGCAATCGCGGCATTGATCAGGCCGATGTTGTAGTACACCTTGCCGAAGTAGCGCTTATCCTTCAGGTCGCTCTTGCCAACATCGAGGATGTGCTGGCGCAGGCGCTGGTGAATCTCGAAACCGTCGCCACCGGGGAACGGCGCCAGGGCCTGGTAGCCCTTGGCCGCCGTGCCGGCTGGGATCACGTCGGCCTCGGAGCCGGCCCAGACGTCGCCGATGATGCGCTCCACCGGGATGCCGAAGCGTGCGGCCGTCTTTATGCCAACCGGAGTGGACACGCCCCAGGTACGCAGGAACACCCAATCTGGCTTGATCTGCCGCACCTGGCGCCACTGCGCCGACTGCTCATTGCCCGGATCGGCCACCGGGATCTGGATGTTCTCGAAGCCGTATGTTTCCGCCAGCAGCTTCATCGGCGCTTGGGTTTCCCGGCCATACGCCGAGTCGTGGTAGACGGTGACGATCTTTTTGCCCTTGAGCTTGTCGAAGCCGCCCTCGCGCTCGGCGATGTAGTTGATGCCCACCGAGGCCTGCCCGTAGTAGTTCAGCAGCAGTGGGAAGGCATAGGGGAACACGCTGCCGTCGGTAGACTCGGTGCGCCCGCCGGCACCATCGATCAGCGGGATGCGGTCGGCCGCGCCCTTCTCCATCAGCGCATAGGAGCCCGGAGTGCTGTGGGTGAAGAAGAACGCCGTCGGCGCGCCATCCTTGCCATCTTTGTAGCGCTCGTAGCACTCGACGATACGGTCGACGTTCCACTCGGTCTCGCACTCCTGCCAGACCAGCTTGACGCCGTTGATGCCGCCTTCCACCTCGTTGATGTAACGGAAGTAGTCGATCTCTCCGGCCCACCAGGGAATCCCGCTGGAGGCATAGGCGCCGACCCGGTAGGTGGCCATGGGAATGAACTGCTGGTTGTCGGCGGCCTGGGTGACGACCGGAGACAGGGCCTGGGCGCCGAGCACAAAGAGGCTGACGAGCAGGTGACGATGCAAGGGTTTGCGCATGGTGTGAACTTCTTGTGCTGGGGTGAAAACCTCCTTTCCCGCGGTCGGGTCAAGGTTCATGGAAAGAGGCGGTCGTGCTCAGAATCGCAGCGGCCAGACCCTGATGCGTTCGCGCAGGTCGCCGAGCAGGCGTACCAGGCCTTCCGGCTCCTTGATCAGGAACCAGATGATCAGGCTGCCGAAGAGGATCTTCTGCAGGTTCTGCAATTGCCCGGCATCGACGTTGCCGCCGAACAGCCACTGCCCGGCATGGCTGAGCAGAATCGGTGTGAGGCTGATGAAAGCCGCGCCGATGAAATTGCCGGCGATGCTGCCCATGCCACCGATGATGATGATGAAGAGGATCTGGAACGAGCGGTTGATATCGAAGCTGCCGGCACTGGACGTGCCCAGGTAGGCGAAGGCCCAGAGCGCCCCGGCGATGCCCAGGTAGAAAGAGCTGACGGCAAAGGCCAGGCGTTTGTAGCGCTCCACCGGAATGCCGATCACCGAGGCGGCGGTGTCCATGTCGCGGATCGCCATCCAGTTGCGCCCGACCTGGCTGCGCACCAGGTTGACCGCGACCCAGGTCAGCAGCACCACGCAGCTCAGGGTCAGCAGGTAGCGACCTACCGGCGAGGCCAGGCTGTGGCCGAACAACTCCAGGCGCGGTGCGCTGATGGTGCCGGACGAGGCATGGTTGTAGAACCAGGGAAACTTGGCGAACACCCATTCGAGGAAGAACTGCGCAGCCAGCGTGGTGACCATCAGGTAGAAACCCTTGATCCGCGAACTGGGTATGCCGAACAGCAAGCCGACCAGGCCGGCAATCAGCCCGCCGCCGATCAGCGCCAGCGGCAACGGGAGCCCAGGCACACGCAGCAGCAGGCCGTAGGTGGCGAAGGCGCCCACCGCCATAAAGCCGGCGGCACCGACCGAGGTCTGCCCGGTGTAGCCGGTCAGCAAGTTCAGCCCCAGCCCGGCCAGCGACAGCACCAGGAAGGGAATCAGGATCGCGTTGAGCCAGTAGTCGTTGCCCAGCCAGGGCAAGCCGACGAAGGCCACCAGCAGCAACAACGGCAGGCCCACTGGCCAGCGACGGCGCACCAGGGTCAGCGGCGCCTCGTCGAAGCCGGCGCCCAGGCGTGAAACGGTAGCGGTCATCGCGTCATACCCGTTCGGTGGCCCGGTCGCCGAACAGGCCGGCCGGACGGATGTAGAGGAAGATCAGGGCAAGGAAATAAGCGAACCAGGGCGTGATGCCGCCGCCGATCAGCGGGCCTATGTAGGCTTCGGCGAGGTTCTCGGCGGCACCGACGATCAGCCCGCCGACGATGGCTCCGCCAATCGAGGTGAAGCCGCCGATGATCAGCACCGGCAGCGCCTTGAGCACGACCAGCGAGAGCGAGAACTGCACGCCCTGGCGCGCCCCCCAGAGCAGCCCGGCCACCAGCCCGACCATTCCGGCCACGGCCCAGACGATCTGCCAGATGCGGTTGAGGTTGATGCCCAGCGACAGCGCCGCGCGGGTATCGTCGGCCACCGCACGCAAGGCCACACCGATGCGGGTCTTGTTGAACAGCAGCGCCAGCACCGCCACCAACAAGGCGGAAACGCCGGAGGCGACCAGGTCGAACTGGCTGATCATCAGTTCGCCGACGAACAGCGGGACGTCCTCGATGCCCAGATCCAGCGCGCGCACCTGGGCGCCCATCAAGCCCTGGGCCAGGCCCTCGATGATGAACGACAGGCCGAGGGTGGCCATGAACAGGGTGATCTGCGAACGATTGACCAGGGGCCGCAGCACCAGGCGCTCGATCAGCAGCGCGCCGACGATCATCACCAGTACGGTCAGGGCCAACGCCAGGGCGAACGGCAGGCCCTGCTCGTGCAGGCTAACGAAGGTCAGCGCAGCAAACAGCAGCATCGCGCCCTGGGCGAAGTTGAACACGCCGCTGGCCTTGTAGATCAGCACGAAGCCGATGGCCACCAGCGAATACAGGGTGCCGGCGAGCAAGCCGCCGATCAAGGTTTCCAGGAAGAAGTTCATCCGTGCGGCGCTCCCAGGTAGGCGGCGATCACATCGGGATTGGCCTGCACTTCGGCCGGTGTGCCATCGCCGACCTTGCGCCCGTAGTCCAGCACCACCACGTGGCTGGACAGCCCCATGACCACCTGAATGTCGTGTTCGATGAGAATCACCGTGGTGCCGAGATCACGGTTGATATCGGCGATGAAGCGGCTCATGTCCTGTTTCTCTTCAGCGTTCATCCCCGCCATCGGCTCGTCGAGTAGCAGCAGGGTCGGCTGCGCGATCAGGGCACGCCCCAGCTCCACGCGTTTCTGCAGGCCATAGGCCAGGCTGCCCACGGCAACGTCGCGCCAGGGCTGCAGCTCGAGGAACTCCAGCACCTGCTCGGCGCGCTCGGCGAAAGCCCGGGCCTCGCGCCGGGCACGTGGCAGGCCCAGCGCCTGTTCGAGAAAGAAACTGCGCTGGAAACGCGACAGACCGGTAAGCAGGTTGTCCAGCACACTCATCTTCTTGAACAGCGCATTGTTCTGGAAGGTACGGCCGATCCCCAGCCGCGCCGCCTGCAGCGGGTGCGGCCGGCGCAACGGCTCGGTGGCGAAGAACAGCTGGCCGGCATCGGCCCGGTAGACGCCATTGAGGATGTTCAGCAGCGAGCTCTTGCCGGCGCCATTCGGCCCGATCAGGGCGCAGATCTCGCCGCGCCTGACGCTGAAGGACAAGTCGGAAATCGCCTTCACGCCCTTGAACGACAGCGACACGTTGCGCACCTCCAGCAAAGCACTCATGCCGCGCGCTCCAGATATTCGTGCAGCCATGACAAGCGTGCCGGGCCTTGTAGCGCCACGCTGGCAGACGCACTTGGCACCTCGATCCGGCGCAAGCGATGGAAGCCGAGCAGACGCCGCACCCGCTGCTTCAGCCAGCGACGCAAGCCCTGGTGTGGATTCTCCAGCGTCCAGTCACACAAACGCCGTCGCCAACTGCCTGGTGGCGCCAGGCGGGCATCGATTTCGCCCGCCAGCGCCTCGACCCCCGCAGCGGACAACAACAACCCGGTCGGGGCGATTTCGCGACGGTCGCGACCAGCAGACTCGCTCGTTTCCGGGAAGGCTAGACTTTCGCCATGTTGCAACCAACGGCTCAGCAAATGCCCCAATCCCTCATGCCATTCGGTGCCCTCATCGACCCACAGCACGTCATCTTCGGCGACCTGCGCCCAACCCTGGCGCTGCGCCACCGGCGCCTCGCCGACAAACAGCGTCGACAGCGGCTGCACCTGCCACAAGCCGTTGCTCACGACATTGGCCTGGGCGGAAAACAAACGCAGTGGCCACAGCTCGGCAAGGCCGCTACCCAACCAGTGCGACACGTCTTCACGGCGTTGGACGAAGGCGAACGTCGGACGCCCCTGGCGCAGTTGCCGTTGCAGCTCATCGCCACGGCTGTCGCGGCCAATCACCAGACTCTGGCCGCCAAGCGGGTGGGCAGCCAACGCCAGAATCAGCAGGCTCGGCTCGAAGGCACCACTCAATGCCAGGCGCTGCCCGGGGCCGAACCCCTGCTGGCGCAAGCCGTTGGCAACCCGCTCGACCTCGTGCTGCACATCGATCCAGCGCCAGGCCTTCCACGCACCAAGACGGCGATGACGCAGGGCGATTTGTGTCGGCCGTTCTCTGGCCCAACGCTGCAGCGCCGTCAGCGCGCTGTCGGCCACTACGTCGGGCAACGGCGGATAGCGTTCATGAATGCTCATGCGATGACTCCTCTGCCGATTCAGGCCGGCTCGGCCAGGTTGACATCGACGTTTTCGCGCTGCTGGCTGAGGTCGCGATAGCCGGCGCCAGGATGGTTGGCGGGCAGTCGCGGGCCATCGCCGAACAGCTTCTCGCGCAGGGTTCCGGAACGATATTCGGTCTTGTACACACCGCGTTTCTGCAACTCGGGCACCAGCAGCTCGACCACATCGCGGAAGGTTTCGTGGGCCAGGACGTAAGCCAGGTTGAAGCCGTCCACGTCGGTTTCCTCGACCCAGGCCTGCAGCTCGTCGGCGACGGTCTGCGCACTGCCGACGATCAGCGGGCCGAAGCCGCCAATACCAACCCAATCGGCCAGTTCCTGCACCGTCCATTGCTTATTGGGGTCGGCGGTGGAAAAGGTTTCCACTGCCGACTGAATGGCATTGGTATGGATATGCTTGAGCACCTGGTCGGGCCGGTACTGGCCGAAGTCGATCCCCGTCCATCCCGAGATCAGCGCCAGCGCACCTTCGTAGCTGGTATATGACGTGAGCTCCTGCCACTTGGCCTGAGCCTTGGCGTCGGTCTCGTCGACGATCACCGTCTGCAGGTTGAAGATCAGCACCTTGCGTGGATCACGCCCGGCCTCGGCAGCGCGACGGCGGATGTCGGCCACGGTTTTCTTCAGGATCACCTTGGACGGTGCGGCGACGAACACGCACTCGGCGTGTCCGGCTGCGAAGTCCTTGCCACGGCTCGACGCCCCCGCCTGATAGAGCACCGGCGTGCGCTGCGGCGAAGGCTCGCAGAGGTGGATGCCGGGCACCTGGAAGTGCTTGCCCTGATGGCGGATCGCATGAACCTTGCTCGGATCGCTGAAAATACCGCGCTCGCGATCACGCAGCACAGCGCCCTCTTCCCAGCTCCCCTCGAACAGCTTGTAGAGCACTTCAAGATATTCGTCGGCGTAGTCGTAGCGCGCATCGTGGTCGCTCAGCGCCTTCTGCCCGAGGTTGCGCGCGCCGCTGTCGAGGTACGAGGTAACGATGTTCCAGCCGATGCGCCCCTTGGTCAGGTGATCCAGGGTCGACAGGCGCCGGGCGAAAGGATACGGGTGCTCGAACGTCAGCGAGGCGGTGAGGCCAAAACCGAGGTGTTCGGTAACCAGCGCCATCGGGGTGATCAGCGCCAGCGGATCATTGACCGGAACCTGGGTCGCCTGGCGGATGGCCGCATCGCCATTGCCGCCCAGCACGTCGTAGATGCCGATCACGTCGGCGATGAAGATGCCGTCAAACTTACCGCGCTCAAGCAACTTTGCCAGATCCGTCCAGTACTCCAGATCCTTGTATTGCCAGGCGCGATCCTTGGGGTGCCTCCAGAGTCCGGGCGACTGATGGCCGACACAGTTCATCTCGAAGGCGTTCAAACGAATTTCACGTGGCATGGGAGCTCCTGATCGATAGGCTCGGCACCCTGTTTCGGCGCCTCTCAATGCTCTATCAACACATTCCATGCCAATAAATATTTTCTTTATTTACAATGACATAGAGATTACTCGAAGCAGCTTTAATGCCTGCAGGACGACATCACTGCTGATCAGCTGTACAACAGCGAACAGTGTTGATGCGCAGCGAGAAACATGCCGAGCTCTGCGACCCGGTCATGAGTACACCGCATTCAGCCAATCTTGATAAATATCAAGGTCATCGAGCCCCACTGCGTCACGCTTGGCCTGAACCGGTGGGCCTTCATCGAGGCTGCCACCGCGGTGGAGGCCATCATGAACACTTACTCAAGACTGCTGCTGATCTGCCATCCAGACCTGCACCCTTCGCCTGCCCTGACGCGTGCTCAAGCGCTGAGCAGTGCGACAGGTGCTACCTTGCACCTGGTGGCGCTCAGTCAATTGCCCTCGCGCCTGGCAACCCTGGACCAGGTGCTACGCAAAAACGCCCGCAAGCAGGACGCCGAGCATCGAAAGGCTTGGCTCGCTGACCAGGTGAAGGCGCTGGGCGAGCTGGGCATTACCGCCTACGCCGAGACACTGGACGATCAAGACCCGCTCAAGGACTTGATCCGGCTGGCCCAACTGCACCGGATAGGGATGGTGATCAAGGACATCCAGCACGAAACCGCCTTGAGCCGTGCCCTGCTCACGCCATTGGACTGGCAATTGCTACGCCGCTGCCCGATCCCGCTGCACCTGGTAGCCCAGGCTGAAACGACGCTGCCAGCGCGCATACTGGTCGCCGTTGATCTGGTCGAGCACGACCCGGTGATCGACAAGCTCAACGACCACATCCTGCAATCGGCACAGGCACTGGCACAACGCTGCAAGGCGCAACTGCATCTGCTGCAGGCCTACGAACCCAGCGCCAGCTTCGTTGCCTATGCCGCCGCACCCGTTGCCTGGACAGACAAACTGGCCGAGGAAATGTCCGGTCGTGCGCGCGAGCGCATGGCGACGTTCGGCGGCCGTTATGGCATCAAGCCAGATCACCTGCACCTGGTGCGGGGTGCTGCCCGTAACGTGGTCAGCGAATACGCGAACCAGCAAGGCTTCGATGTGGTGGTGATGGGCACGCTCTACCACGAGGGGGTGAGCAAGGTCGTCGGCAGTACTACCGAGCAAACCCTGTACAAGATTCACTCCAGTATTCTGGCGATTCACGGTTGAACGATCGCCCGCTGGCTATGCTCGACTGGATACTCATCAAACCGCACAGTGCCATGCAGCTCATGTCGCTGTGAACGACCTCTGGAGCGCAGGGCATGAATGACACACCGCCGTTGCTGTTCGCCTTGCAAGGCAGCCAGGCCTATGGGAATGCCGTGGCGCAACGCTTGGGCAGGAAACTGTCTGCACATGAAGAGCGCGACTACGAGGACGGAGAGCACAAGTGCTGGCCTGGCGAATCGGTGGACGGTCGATCGGTCATCGTCTTTCACTCGCTGTATGGTGACGCGCACCACAGCGCGCATGACAAGCTATGCCGGTTGTTGTTCTTCTGTGGCGCGCTCAAGGACGCTGCTGCCCGCCAGGTGACGGCAGTCACGCCTTACCTCTGTTATGGTCGCAAGGACCGCAAGGTGGAGTTTCAGGACGCTATCATCACCCGCCATGTGGCTCGGCTGATGGAAAGCTGCGGCGTGGACCGCATTGTGGCGCTGGACGTGCACAACCCCAGCGCCTTCGACAACGCCTACCGAATCCCGAGCTGGAACCTGCAATGCACCCAGCTATTCGCCCAACGCCTGGCCCCGCTACTCGGTGAGCAGGCGGTCACGGTCATGTCACCGGATATCGGTGGCGTCAAACGCGCGGAGCAGTTTCGCCAGGTCCTGGCGCACCTGCTGGCGCGCCCGGTCTCGGTGGCCATGATGGAAAAACACCGCCAGCAGGCAGGCCTGAGCGGCGAACACCTGGTCGGTAACGTGGCAGGCAGCACCGTCATCGTGTTCGACGACCTGATCAGCACGGGGCAGACGCTACTACGCGCTGCCCAGGCCTGCCGGCAGGCCAGAGCCAGCCGCATACTGGCTGCGGCCACCCACGGCCTGTTCACCACCGGTGGCGAGCTGTTCGACAGTGGCGCGTTCGAACGGGTACTGGTGGCCGACAGCATCGCCCCCTTTCGCCTGCCCGTGCGATGCCTGGCGCAACTGGATATCGTCGATACCAGCGCCTTGGTCGCCGAGTTGCTTGCCAACCGTCCGGGCACTGGCGCATGACCCCGGTGCAGGCGGCGCCGGCGGAGTGTCCCTGCTCCTGAAATCGTCGGGCCATTTGGCCATGAGGGCAGTGTCGCAGGCCATGCTGATGGTGTTCGCGCAGAGCATCATGGGAACCGCTATAACCGTCTACCCTGCCCCCAGCCAAAGGCGTATCCCTTGAAAACTGAACCCCGGCACCATGGGAGCACTGCACATGCCTATCGACTTCAGACCCGCTCGAGTCTCGGACGCGCATGATATTGCGCGCTTCTTTCAACTGACATCGGAGGGCATGGCCGATTACATATGGAGCAAGCTCGCCGCACCTGGAGAAGCCTTGCTGAGTGTCGGTGCGTCTCGCTATGCCAGAGAACAGGGCGACTTTTCATACAAGAACTGCCTGATGGCCACTTTTGAAGGGCGCGTCATCGGCATGATGCATAGCTATGCCTTGCGCGCAACGCCTGACAGGCCAGTCGAGACCGACCCCGTCCTCGCGCCTTATTCCGACATGGAAATACCCGATACCTTGTACATATCCAGCCTGGCACTGGATGAGGCCTGGCGGAGCCAGGGGCTGGGTGCCGAGTTTCTTCGCCACGCCCAGCAGCGCGCTGACGACGCGGGCCTTGATGGGTTGTGCCTGATCGATTACGAAGAAAACCACGGTGCACGCCGCTTCTACGAACGTCATGGTTTTCAAATTGTTAAAACCTGCCAGATCGTTCCGCACCCGATGCTGGGCGTCACCGGTGAAGCCTATTTAATGTATCGCCCTACTCACAACGTGCTCGAGAAACAGCCATGAACCAGAAACTGACCGTGTTCCGCGAACTGGATATCCAACCGCTGCGCGACCTGCCCTTCTTTGAAGAAGTATTGGAAGGCACCCCTCACACGCTGACGTCCAAGTACTATCACGATGAACAGCAAGGTCGCATTTCCGGAGAATGGGAAGCCAGCACCGGGGCGTGGCGCATTGACTACAAAGTCTGGGAGTTCTGCCATGTCCTGAGTGGGTGCTGCGTCATCGAGCTTGAGGGTTGCGCCCCGGTCACACTGGCCGCTGGCGACACGTTCATTATCGAACCGGGCGCCAAGGGCAAATGGACCGTAGTGGAAGACATGAAGAAGAATTTCGTGATCCTCGTGCCCGCGAACTAAGCCACTGAATGCTTGCTGAAGCCGACTATGCTGGTAGCAATCCACTCGTCGGCACAGGGGCTGTTAAATGGGCATGAAGCGCAGGTTGGGACGGGCTGCTTGGCTGATGCTACTGATCCACGTGCTGTTCTCGCCCCTGCTCCACGCAGACACCCCTCAGGTCGGGCCAGAGATAGAGGGTGTGATTGCCGAACCCGCCCCGCTGACCGTCATCAACCGCACGGTGCTGGTCTTTCGTGCGACGCTTCTGGGCGAAACACCCAAGGTGCGCGCCCAGCGCGCCAAGAAGGTCATCGAGGAAACGCTCCAGGAAACGAACGACCTGGAGGTTCGCGTCGACCCTATCCTGCGCAGCTACCTGGTGCTGCTGGGCGGGCGCCGTGCATTCATCGTGACGCCACTGGATGCTGCGGCCGACAACATTACAACAGGCGAAGCCGCCGAGCAGGCCGCCGAGAACCTGCGCCTTGTCGTCGAGGAAACCCGTCAGGCGCGTAGCCTGCGGTTTTTGCTCACCGCGATAGGCTACAGCGCTGCGGCAACCGTGGTCTTTTTCATGCTGGTAAAGGCCGCAGGCTACTGTCGACGCAAGCTCCTGGGGCTGCTGCCCAAACTGATGGGCAAACACTCCGAGCGCCTCAAGGTCGGACACACGCAACTGTTCGACCTGCAAAACCTGTACTACCTGATCGACCGCTCACTCTGGCTGCTGTACTGGTTGGTCGTGCTGTTGTTCTGCTACCAGTGGCTGGGCTTCGTGCTGTCTCAGTTCCCCTACACGAGGTCTTGGGGGGAAAGCCTCAATATCCACCTGATGGAGCTGCTCAACTACCTGATCAGCGGTATTTTGCGTGCCATGCCCGGCCTGGCCGTTGCACTGTCGATCTTCTTCATCGCCCGTGGCATCAGCGCCTTCTCCAAGCGTGTGCTAAGGCGCATGGCACGCCCGGGCACGTTGAAATGGCTGACCGCCGAAACCTTGCAACCGACCATGCGCCTGACGTCGCTGGCAATATGGCTATTCGCCCTGGTGATGGCCTACCCCTATCTACCCGGCTCGGGTACCGATGCCTTCAAGGGGTTGTCAGTGTTGCTCGGTCTGATGATTTCACTGGGGGCGACCAGTGTCATCGGCCAAGGCGCCGCCGGACTGATCCTCACCTACACGCGCACGCTGCGCGCCGGTGAATTTGTACGTGTGGGTGATTACGAGGGCACGGTGACCGAGGTGGGCATGTTCACCACGACCATTCGCACCGGGCTTGGCGAAGTGCTGACACTCCCCAACTCGATGATTACCGGCTCGGTGACCAAGAACTACTCACGTATCGTGCAAGGGCCAGGCTATGTGGTCGATACCGTGGTGACCATCGGCTATGACACCCCGTGGCGTCAGGTCGAGGCGATGTTGCTGGAAGCGGCTCGGCGCACCGACGGCGTGCTGCAAACGCCCACGCCCCAGGTATTCCAGACGGCGCTGTCGGACTTCTACCCCGAGTACCGATTAGTGGCCCAGGCCATTCCGTCAGAGCCCAGGCCCCGCGCGCAACTACTGAGCCTGTTGCACGCCAATATCCAGGACGTGTTCAACGAGTATGGGGTGCAAATCATGTCGCCTCACTACCTGAGCGACCCCGAGCAACCCAAATGGGTGCCCAAGGAGCAGTGGCACGCGGCCCCGTCCAAACCTGAAAACACCGCGTGAGCGATGAGGCCTCAGGTGCCGGTCAGCGCAATGATCAGCGGCCCACAGACCGCCAGCAGGACATTGGAGACGGTGAGGCCGATATGGGTCCAACGCATGCCGAGCAGCACCCCCATCACCAACCCGCTTAGCACCCAACCACTTTGAGTATTGCGCAGAACCAAGCTCAAAGGTCCAGCGCCCCCCTGAGCAAGGCGTCAAGCACGCGCGCGACGTCAGCACCCTGCTCGTCCAGCAGGCATACCGGCAGCCCGTGCAAGGCCGCTTGCACACCGGCCAGCCCCTCGCCCGTCAAGGCCAGCGGACAATCAATTTCCATCTGCAGCGAGCGCAGGCGCTTGGCCAAGGCAGGGCTAACCGGTGGCTGCAGCGCGATCACCAGTGCCGCAGGCTGCACCGCTGCACACAGCAGCGGGAGCTCTTCCAGCGGCTGTCCGCAGCCGAGCACGTCGATGCGTTGTCGCTCGCTGCTCAACAGCAGCCCGGCGCACAACACCTGGCATTCGGCTTGACCCTCGGTACCCGCCAGCAGCACCCGCGGCGCATCGACCTGGTTCATCTGCAAGCGCAGCAGCAGCCGGGCGCGCAAGAACGTATCGAGAAACAGCCATTGGCTACGCTGGCCTGGCGCAGTGCCTGAAGCCAGGTCATGCCAAACCGGCATCAGCACGTCCCGCAGCACCGTGGCCTTTGGCAAAAGTGTGAACAGCTGTCCATGGATCGCTTCCAGCGCCTGCGCATCGAATGCCCTGGAAGCGCGCGCAACGGCGGCGCGCCAGTCGTCAAAGGCCGAGGGCTGCTGCACAGGCGCCTCAGGCTGGCCGGCGAGCCTGTCGCCAACCTTGCTGATGGGCAGGCCGTTGGCGGTCCAGCGCAAGATGTCGCGTATTCGCTGCACATCCTGAGCCGTGTACAAGCGATGGCCGCCCTCGGTGCGCTGCGGGCGAATCAACCCATGACGCCGCTCCCAGGCACGCAAGGTCACCGGATTGATGCCGGTCAGGCTGACCACATCGCGCATGGGTAGCAATTCGGGTGGGGTGGCGTCGGTCATAACGAGGTGTCATCCAGAGGGTGATACATTCTAAACCCAGATGCACCTTCTGCGGCGAGCCTCCTTGGTTCATCATGCAACAAACGGCGCCAAAAGCTTCTGCACGGAAGCCTTTGGCGCACATCGCATACGAAATGCCTGTAGGTGAGCCCCATGATCAACGCAAAACTCCTGCAACTGATGGTCGAACATTCCAACGATGGCATCGTCGTCGCCGAGCAGGAAGGCAATGAGAGCATCCTTATCTACGTCAACCCGGCCTTCGAGCGCCTGACCGGCTATTGCGCCGACGATATTCTCTATCAGGACTGCCGTTTTCTTCAGGGCGAGGATCACGACCAGCCGGGCATCGCAACCATCCGCGAAGCGATCCGCGAAGGCCGCCCCTGCTGCCAGGTGCTGCGCAACTACCGCAAAGACGGCAGCCTGTTCTGGAACGAGTTGTCCATCACACCGGTGCACAACGAGGCGGACCAGCTGACCTACTACATCGGCATCCAGCGCGATGTCACAGCGCAAGTATTCGCCGAGGAAAGGGTTCGCGAGCTGGAGGCTGAAGTGGCGGAACTGCGCCGGCAGCAGGGCCAGGCCAAGCGCTGACAAAAAACCTATACAAGGACGTTGACTTGTATAGATAAAAGCTTAGGCTTCAGTTATACCTGTACAACAATTCAATGTTGTACAGGATTGCCTGGAGCCCAGTATGTCAGCGTACCTACAGCAGTTCGCCGAGCGCTTCGCCCGCCTTGATGGGGCGAGCCTCGACACGCTGGATAAACTGTACAGCGACGATGTTACCTTCCGTGATCCCCTGCACCAGATACAGGGGCTGCAGGCCCTGCATGCCTACTTCGAGCAGTTGTACGCCAACGCCACCGATATCCGCTACGCCTTCACCAGCGCCGACGAGGTAAAGCCCGGGCAGGGCTACCTGCGTTGGACACTGCAGTTTTGCCACCCGCGCCTGGCCGGCGGCCAGCCGATCACGTTGCAAGGCTGCAGCTGCCTGCATTGGCGCGACCGTGTGCATTTTCACCAGGACTATTTCGACGCCGGCGCCCTGCTTTATGAGCACCTTCCCGTCATGGGCACAGCGATCCGCTGGCTCAAAGGCAGGCTGGCATGAGCCGCTGTTGGCTGACCGGCGCCAGCAGCGGTATCGGTGCCGCGCTCGCGCAAGTCCTCCTGGAGCAAGGCCACCAGGTTGCCTTGGGCGGGCGCAACGCCGACCGCCTTGCCCCGCTGGCCGAACGGTTTCCCGGGCAGGCATTGCTGGCCATTGGCGATCTTGACAACCCGGAGCAGGTCGCCGGCATCGCTGCGCAAATCGAGCAGGCCTGGGGAGGCCTGGACATGGCCATTCTCAACGCCGGCACCTGCGAATACCTGGAGCCTGGGCATTTCGATCCGGCGTTGGTCGAGCGCGTAATGCGCACCAACCTGCTGGGCGTCAGCTACTGCCTGGCGGCAGCATTACCCTTGCTGCGCGCCGGCCAGCGCCCCCACCTGGTGGTGATGGGCAGTTCGGTAACCTGGCTGGCCTTGCCCCGCGCCGGCGCCTATGGCGCGTCCAAGGCCGCAGTGCGCTATCTGGTGGAGTCACAGCGAATCGACCTGGCCCGCGAAGGCATCGCGGTCACCTTGGTAAGCCCAGGCTTCGTGGACACGCCACTGACCCGGCGCAACGATTTCCCCATGCCACAGTTGTGGTCCGCGCAGCGTGCCGCCCGGCATATCGCCAGGCGTCTGCCCGGCCGCCCCCTGGAAATCAACTTCCCCGGTCTTTTCACCTTGGTGTTGCGCCTGCTCGGGGCGCTGCCCGCGCGTCTGCGCCTGGCGCTGGGCCAACGCCTCGCCCGTCATGAACAGGAATGATGATCCATGCGTATAGCAATCATCGGCAGTGGCATCGCGGGGCTGACCTGCGCCCATTTGCTGTCACGCAAACACGAAGTCACGGTTTTCGAGGCCGAGCAATGGGTCGGGGGCCACACGCACACCCTTGATGTGGTCTGGAAAGGCCAGCGCCATGCAATAGATACCGGTTTCATCGTCTTCAACGACTGGACATACCCGAACTTCATCCGCTTGCTCGACCAGCTTCAGGTGCCATCACAGCCGACCGAGATGAGCTTTTCCGTGCATGACCCGATCACGGGCCTGGAATATAACGGCCACGACCTGAACACCCTGTTCGCCCAACGCAGCAACCTGGTGTCCCCAGGGTTCTGGGGGATGATCCGGGACATTCTGCGTTTCAACCGTCAGGCACTGGCCGACCTGGACAACCGGCGTATCGATGCCAGCACCACGCTGGGCGACTACCTTCAAGCGAACCGCTATGGGCAACGCTTCATCGATCATTACATCGTGCCGATGGGGTCGGCGATCTGGTCGATGTCTCGCGCAGACATGCTCCACTTCCCGCTTGAGTTCTTTGTGCGCTTCTGCCGCAACCACGGCTTGCTGTCGGTCAACCAACGTCCACAGTGGCGGGTGATCAAAGGCGGCTCGCGCAGCTATGTCGCACCGCTGTGCCGACCGTTCGCTGAGCGCATCCGCCTCAACTGCAAGGTTTACCGGGTCAGCCGCGACGAAGGTGGCGTGACCCTCGTGAACGCGGCCGGCACCGAACGCTTCGACAATGTGGTGTTCGCTTGCCACAGCGATCAGGCCCTGGCGCTGCTGGAAAGCCCCAGCAACCAGGAGCGCGCCGTACTCGGCGCCATCGATTACGCCAGCAACGACGTGGTGCTGCACACCGATACCCGTCTGCTGCCACGCCGCCAGCGCGCCTGGGCCAGCTGGAACTACCGCCTGGGCGGCACCGAGCAGGCTCCCGCCGCGCTGACCTACAACATGAACATTCTGCAAGGTATCCAGGCACCGACAACCTTCTGCGTCAGCCTCAACCAGACCGCACTGATAGACCCGGCGCAGGTGATCGCCCGCTTCCAGTACGCCCATCCCCAGTACAGCGTTGCAGCGTCCGCCGCGCAAGCGTGCCAGGAGCAACTGCAAGGGCAACAGCACAGTTACTTCTGCGGCGCCTACTGGGGCAATGGCTTTCATGAAGACGGGGTGGTCAGCGCACTTAAGGTGGCCGCGCACTTCGGAGAGCAACTGTGAACAGCAGCCTCTGCGTGGGCTGGATCAGCCACCGTCGGCTGACGCCGCGGGTCCACGCGTTCCGCTACCGGATCGGCATGTTCTACCTGGACCTGGACGAACAATCCTGGCTGATGGGCCTGTCACGCTGGCTGGGACGCTGGCGCCTGGCGCCGTTGTGCTGGCGCGAGACCGACTACCTGCCCGCCCTGACCCGCCAAGGCGAATCGCTGGCCCAGGCTGCACGCTTGCTGGTCGGGCAGGCGACGGGGCACCTGCCCGAAGGCCGGGTACAGCTGCTCACGCAACTGCGGTGCTGGGGGCTGTCGTTCAACCCGGTGAGTTTCTATTTCTGCCATGACCGCGACGGGTGCCTGACCGCGATCCTGATGGAAGTGCGCAACACGCCCTGGCGTGAACGCTTTCATTACGTGCTCCCGGTGCAAGGCAACCTTGCCAGGCCCTTCAGCGTCGGCAAGGCCTTCCATGTGTCGCCGTTCATGCCGTTGGACATGGACTATCGCCTGCGCTTTTTCCTGGACACGGACCATGTACGCATTCAGATGCAGAACTGGCAAGGCGGCACAAAGGTGTTCGAGGCCGACCTCGCCCTGCGCCGCAAGCCACTGGATGGAGCAGCGTTACGTCGGTATGTCCTGAACTTCCCATGGATGAGCCTGCGCACTGTCTCGGCCATCTACTGGCAAGCGCTGCGCCTGTTACTCAAACGCACCCCCGTGCATGACCACACCACCTGCCAGGGTGACCTGGCACTCGGCCAACCTTGCGAGGACCTTGATGATGTCAAATCCCACCCTGAGCGTTAGCAAGTTCGCAGGCCTTGCGCCCCTGCTCGGCGGGCTGGCACGAAGCACCGTGCTCGCCCAGTTGGGCAAGCTGCGTCACGGCCACCTGCGCCTGCTCAGCCACGGGCAGCAGTGGAGTTTCGGTGATGCCGACAGCCCGTTGCAGGCCGAGGTGGAGATCCTCGATGACGCCACCTGGAGCCTGATCGCCGGCAATGGCTCGATCGGTGCTGGCGAAGCCTACATTCACGGCTATTGGCGCAGCCCCGACCTGGCGCTGGTGACCCGCCTGTTCGTCGCCAACCTTGAAGTGCTCGACGCGCTCGAGGGTGGCCTGGCCCGCTTGGGCCGCCCTGCCCTGCGCCTGCTGCACCGGCTCAACCGCAACGACAAGCGCGGTGCCCGGCGCAACATTCTGGCCCACTACGACCTGGGCAATGCCCTGTTCGAGCGGCTGCTGGACCCCACCATGATGTATTCGGCTGCGCAATTCGAATACCCTGGGCAAACATTGGAGCAGGCCCAGCTGCACAAGCTGGAGCGCATCTGCCAGAAGCTCGAGCTGAGCCCTGACGATCACCTGCTGGAAATTGGCAGCGGCTGGGGCAGCCTCGCTATCCACGCAGCCACCCGCTATGGCTGCAGGGTCACCACCACAACGCTCTCCGAGGCCCAGTACAGCCATACCCTGCAGCGCGTCAAGGCCTTGGGGCTGGGGCAGCGCGTGCAAGTGCTCCGCGAAGACTACCGCGACCTTCAAGGCACGTTCGATAAACTGGTTTCGATCGAGATGATCGAAGCGGTCGGCCATCGCTACCTGCCGGTGTATTTCCGCCAATGTGCTTCGCTGCTCAAGCCTGAAGGCCTGATGCTATTGCAGGCGATCACCATCCGCGACCAGCGCTATGCCCAGGCGCAGCGCTCGGTCGACTTTATCCAGCGCTACATCTTCCCCGGTGGCGCCCTGCCTTCGCTGAGCGTGTTGCTCGACACCGCCAGCCGGCACACTGGCCTGAACCTTGTGCACATGGAAGATTTTGGCCTGGACTACGCCCACACCCTGCGACACTGGCGCGAAAACCTGCGTCAGGCACGCACTGCGCTGACGGACCTTGGCTACGACGACATGTTCCAGCGCCTGTGGGAGTTTTACCTCTGCTATTGCCAGGGCGGTTTCGAGGAACGCGCGATCGGTGTTGCGCACCTGCTCTGGGCAGCACCCCAGGCACGCCGCGCGCCCTTGCCTGGCGGTGCCTGATGCACAGCCGCTGGCTGATCGGCAATGCCCTCTGGCTGCAAGCCGGCTGGTGGGTCTGCGTGCTGGGCGCCGAGCGGCCTTTGCTGTTGCTGCTGGTGATTCCGGGCGTGGCAGCGCACCTGCGCCTGTGCCCGGACATCAATGCCGAGCTCAAGGCGCTGTTGCGTGTCACCTTTGTCGGCTGCGTGCTCGACAGCGTGCTGGGAGCACTGGGGGTGTTCGGTTTCGACGCCGGGCCCCTGCCGCTGTGGCTAGCGCTGCTGTGGTTGGTGCTGGCCAGCGGGATGCGTCACAGCCTGGCATGGGCCGGCAGGCACTGGCGAATCGGCGCACTGCTGGGGGCGATTGGCGGCCCTCTGGCCTACGTAGGCGGCGCCAGGCTGGCAGGTGTCGCCTTGCCATTGGGCGCGCTGGAAACCGGCCTGCTACTGATGCCGATATGGGCTTTGGCCCTGCCCCTGCTGGCGCGCATCGCGGCGCGGCGCTGACCGCCGACATCGCTCGGAACAGTAGCGCACCTGCTCCCAACAGCGTGCCCAGCGCTTGCGCCAGGTGAACGGCCGGCCACACACCACGCAAACCTTGCTGGGCAGAAGGCTCTTTTTCACAACGCCTGCCCCGCATCGAGCCGCGCCAGCAATGACTGGCCACGTTGCCACACCGCATCGCGACGGCCAGCGGGCATGCCATCAAGGCTGCGATAGACCAGGGCCAGGCGCGGGTTAGCCGAGAGCTGGGGGCGATGGCGAATAAGAAAATGCCAATACAAGGCATTGAACGGGCAGGCATCGTCTTCGGTCACCTGGTCGACCCTGTAACTGCAAGCCTTGCAATGGTCGGACATGCGCTGGATATAACGACCACTGGCGCAGTACGGCTTGGACCCCAGGTAGCCGCCGTCGGCGTGCATCACCATGCCAAGCGTGTTGGGCAGTTCGACCCACTCGAAGGCATCCATGTAGACCGCCAGGTACCACTCACAAATCTCGGTTGGCACGATACCGGCCAGCAAGGCGAAGTTGCCGGTAACCATCAACCGCTGAATATGGTGAGCGTAGCCCAACCGCAGGGTCTGCCCGATGGCCTGCGCCATGCAGCGCATGCGGGTGCGCCCGGTCCAGTAGAATTCTGGCAGCGCCCGGTGGTTGTTCAGGTGATTGAGCCCGGCATACGCCGGCATGCGCTGCCAATAGATGCCACGCACATACTCACGCCAGCCGATCAGCTGGCGAATGAAGCCTTCGGCTGCATTGAGCGGCACCCGCCCCTCACGCCAGGCTTTGTCGACGTCGTCGCACAGACGACGTACATCCAGAAGGCCGATGTTGAGCGCCGCACTGATGCGCGCATGAAACAGGTACGGCTCGCCTTCGGCCATCGCATCCTGGTAGTCACCGAAAGCCGCCAGGCCGAAATCCAGAAAATGCTGCCACAGCTGTTGTGCCTCGGCATGGGTCACGGGGTAATCGAAACCGTCGACGCCCCCGTAGTGGTCGCTGAAGCGCTGACGCACCAAGGCCACCACCGCTGCCGTGATGTCGTCTTGCGCAAAATGCGCAGCGAATGGGCCACGCAGCTGCCGTGGCAATGGCTTGCGATTGTCGCCATCGAAATTCCAGGCTCCCCCTGCCGGGCTGCCGTCAGGCTCCATGAGCAGGCCGGTTCGCTTGCGCATGCCACGGTAGAAGTGCTCCATACGCAGCTGGCGACGTTCTGTGGCCCAGCGCCCGAAGGCTTCACGGGAGCACAGAAAACGCGTGTCGCGAAACCACACAAGCGGCAGTGCGGCATCACGCAAGGCCTGCTCCAGGCGCCACTCACCGCACTCGGTCAAGTGAATGTGGGTGGCGCCCAAGGCTTGTTGCCATCGACGCAACTCACCCACGATGCTGCCGCTGTTACCCTCGGCGTCCAGCTCGACATAGTGCACCTGCCAACCCCGTTCACGCAGGGCCTGGGCAAAATGCCGCATGGCGCTGAAGATGAGAACGATCTTCAGCGGATGATGCGGTACGTATCGGGCCTCCCCCTCCACTTCCGCCATCAGGACCGTATCGCGAGCAGGGTCAAGGGACGCCAGGCTTGCCAGGTCGAACGACAGTTGGTCACCCAGCACCAGGCCCAGGCGCATCGTCCGGGCTACCACTGGCTGGTGAGCGTTACCGGTACACGCAGCGGCGCGATGGGGCCGTCACGTTGCCCGCACATCTCATCGTGCACCACCTGCTGCACCAGCATGCACGGCACCGGCGGCAGGTCGGCCAGCAACTGCCGCAGTTCGGTCGTGGAGCGCACGCGCACGGGCTGCCCCTGGGCATCGCTCAATGTCACAGGGCCGGCGTCGGTCAGGGCGCGCAGGAGGTAGAAGCCCCCCTCCAGCGACAGCAGTTCAAGTTCCTTGGCTTCGCCGGTCGAAACCAGCTGGGTCAGCGCGATCAGGTTCATGGTGTGCCCTCTGGCAGGCGGCGGAAGAACAAGGTGATCTGGCCAATCTCCACGCCCAGTTTGCTCATGCTCGAGCGGTTGATCAGGGTGTCGTCATCCATGAGGTACATCCAGTCGTCCAGGTCGACCTGCCAGTGCCGCCCGTCGACCGGCAGATCCAGTTGGTAACGCCATCGCAGCGCGTTGCCCGCCACTTCGCCACGCGCCTCGCCAATCACGTCCCCCGCTGTTCCCCGCCAGCGCCCGGGGCCGTCCGGCACCAGCGTCCAGGTACGCTGCTGGCGTGTGCCATCGCTATAGAGAAAATGCTCGTCGAGGATCAGCCGCTCACCCTCGCGGCGGCTGTCGATGCGCACGTGGAAGCGCTTGACCACCTCCCCGGAACGCTTCTGGAACATCCCCCACGCCTGAACCGGGCGCGAGAAGAACGCCGCCAGGTCCAGCTTCGGCTGCTCCTGGGCATAGTGCTCGATACCGACATTGCCACAACTGCCCAGAAGCAGGCAGGCAGCCAGCAACAGCGCTTTGTACATGTTCAGGCTCCTCGGTCATCGCCAGCCAGCCCAAGCAGCCGCTGACGCAATTGGGGGTCTCTGGCCCGCGGGTCAAGCCAGATGGCGAAGAAGGCCCGGGCGAACACCGGATCGTCGATCGCGTGGCTCAATTTGCCGTCGACGTAAAAGCGGCAACCCTGCCCCGGCAGGTACAAGCCCGTGATGCGCATGCCAGGGCTCACGTCCACGAATGCCTGCTCAATCGCCCTGGTCCATGCCGCGCGTTGCTGTGCCGTCATGCTGCCGCCACCCAGGCGTTGCATTTCCTCGAGGCTGGCCTTGACCAGCGTGTCCCGGGACAATGAACGGTGATACAGCAGCTCAAGGGCGAACGGCTGGTTCCAGTCCTGAACCGGGCCAACTGCCCATAACCGGGCGGTATACAGCCGCAGGCCAAACCAGGTGAAATCACCGGCGCCCAGCCGTTGCGCCGCAGGCAGCTCCGCTCGCCAGTCTGCCGCCGACGACATGGCGGCTAGCAGCAGGCACAGACAGGTCCAACGTGCAGGGTGCGCCATTCTGACCTCGAGCACTTTGGGAAATATTATACAATAGTAAACTCTTGTACACATATTCGCTGGAGCATGTACAGATTTCAATGCCAAGCATGCACATTTCTGCAAGCCTCGCGCCCCCGTTATCGAACACCCATGAAAGTCGAGATAGAAGGAATTGCTCATGCTGTACGTCGTCATGCTCGGTGGACGCCACCCACGGGCCAATATCGAGGTCCACGACGTGTTGTTCGCGCAGGCGGACTCACTTGAACAGGCCTACCCCCATCTGCGCCAAGCCTGGTTCGGGAGCCGAACGGGCCTGCACATCGACTCATGGATGGAAGTCGACGGTATTGGCCGCTACCGCGTCGCGTTCAGTCAGGTAGCGCCTGGCCCACACGAACCCAGGTTGTTCTTCATCAACCTTGGCGGTTACGAGCCCGGAGTGTTTGGCGAGGCACACCGCTACCTGCTGGTGGTGGCGAAGGACAAGGCCGAGGCCAGGCAACTGGGCAAACAGCGCCTGCAGGCAGACTGGCTCAAGCCGCATACCGACGCGGTACTGGACGTCGACGATTGCCTGCCGATCGACTGGGTGAACGACCGTTACGTGCACTTGATCGAAGGGCCACATGACGGCTTACGGCAGTACAGCGACTATATCCTGCTGTGAGCTCACCCCTGCCAGGTGCAAGAACGTTGGCAGGCATCACAGGACGAGGCGCCAGCGCCCAGCCAAGAGGACACTCCGATGAGCCTGATCAACGACCTTCAGACACCCGCCAACGTGCTGGTCTGCGGGGCCAGCCAAGGGATTGGCCTGGCATTGTGCACGCAGTTGCTGGCGCGCGATGACATCGGGCTGGTGTTCGCCGTTTCGCGACGAGCCACCACCAGCCCTGCGCTGGATACCTTGTTCACAGAGCACGGGCGACGGTTGGTTCGCCTCGACTGCGACGCCCGGTCCGAGCAGGCACTGCACACTCTGGCAGCACAGGTGGGCGCCTGCTGCGACCAGCTGAACCTGGTCTTCAGCACGCTTGGCGTGCTGCAAGAAGGCCCGGCACGGGCTGAAAAAGCGCTCAACCAGCTTGATATGGCGGGGTTGCTGAGCAGTTTCACAACCAACTGTTTCGCCCCTGTCCTGCTGCTCAAGCATTTGCTGCCGCTGCTGCGTCGGCACCCAATGGCCTTCGTCGCCTTGTCGGCGCGGGTCGGGTCGATCGGCGACAATCACCTGGGGGGCTGGTACAGCTACCGTGCCAGCAAAGCCGCGCTCAACCAGCTTCTGCGCACTGCAAGCATCGAGCTGAAGCGACTGAACCCCGCGTCAACGGTACTTGCATTGCATCCCGGCACCACCGACACCCAGCTTTCCCGACCCTTTCAGGGCAATGTGCCGCCGGGCAAACTGTTCTCGCCCGCGTTTGCCGCCACCTGCATCCTGGCACTTGTGAGCCGTCACGGCCCGGCGCAGAGCGGAACGTTCTGGGCGTGGGATGGCACGCCGATTCCCTGGTGACGCGCGCGGAGAGTTGCAGGCCAAGTCGATGAACCAGCCCTGAGCGAGAACGGTCAACCCTTTATCTGACAACGGCAGAAGGAAGGGTGGAACGAATGGTTTCGTTTGATCTGCAACGGATGCTGATAGGCGACTTCCCTTTTACCTTTCTGCTGGAAGTTGCTGTGCGTGTTTCAGCGGCCTTCCTGGCCGTGTTCTTCTTTCTGAAATTCAGTGGCCGGCGCGGGATCAGACAGCTGTCCCGGTTCGAACTCGTGGTCATTCTCACCCTGGGCTCAGCTGCCGGCGATGTGACCTTTTACGAGGACGTACCGCTGCTTCCGGTGGCCTTGGTTTTCCTCACGCTGTTCATGCTTTACCGAGGAACGGTCTACCTCATGAGGCGAAACAGAACCTGCGAGGCCTGGATCGACGGGCTGCCGGTCACGGTAGTGAAAGATGGCATGTACGAAATCCATTCGCTGCGGCACATGAACATTTCACCGAATGAGCTGTTCATGGAGCTACGCCAGCAAGGTGTCGAGCACCTGGGTCAGGTTCGACTGGGCCTTCTGGAAACCGATGGCGATCTCAGTTTGTACTTCTACGATCAGCAAGACACACGCCCAGGCCTGTCAGTGCTGCCGGTCGAGCATCGCCCGGAGTACACATCGCCGCCCGGCGCCGGGTTGCATTGCTGCGTGAGCTGTGGTTTCCCGGCCTACCATGAGCCTCATGACACCCTGGCGTGTTCACGTTGCGGTCATACGGTCTGGTCGCCTGCATTGGATACCGTGCGCAACCGTTAGCAGGTTCTCCCCATATCGCCAGGCATCGAGCAGGAACTTTGCTTGCTGTTTGCAGGCCCTTATGAAAGGCCTATCAGCATGAGGAGAAAATGATGAGTGCCCAATTGAACGGTAAGCGCGTGGCCTTTCTGGTCACCGATGGCTTTGAACAGGTGGAACTGACCGGCCCGCGTGAAGCCTTGGAAAACAGCGGCGCGGTGGTCGATATCCTGAGCGAGAAAGAAGGCACGGTACGTGGCTGGAACCATGACGAACCCGCCGACGCGTTCAGCGTGGATGCGACTTTCGACAGTGCGCAGCTTGACCTCTACGACGCTTTGGTGCTGCCTGGCGGTGTGCAGAACTCCGACACCATTCGCTTGATCCCCGGCGCGCAGAAACTGCTAAAAAGCCATGATGCGGCCGGCAGGCCGGTGGCGGTTATCTGCCACGGCGCGTGGCTGCTGATATCGAGCGGGTTGGCCAAAGGCAAACGAATGACCAGCTACAAGACCTTGCAAGATGACATTCGCAATGCAGGCGGTACGTGGGTGGATGAACAAGTGGTAGTCGATGGCAACCTCATCACCAGCCGCCAGCCGGACGATATCCCCGCCTTCAATGAGCAGTTGATCAAGGCACTGGCAGACTGACCCTGGTTCTGTTCAGTGCGTGCTGGTTGCCCATGGTGGCGACCAGCGCGCGCTGATCACGCCAGCTGGATGAAAACCGAATAGCTGCCCAGCAACACCCAGAAGCACAGGAAAATCCAGGGCGTGCGCAAGGAAAACAGCAGCGATTTGCGGTGCCCCGCCTGAGAGGTTTCGGCCTCGCAGAACAGCGGCGACTCGTCATAGGCCAGCCCCATCAGCGGCTCGCTGCGCAGCAAGTGGCTCTGCTTCATCTGCCAGTGCTCGATAATCCGGAAGGCCGCGCGGATGCCAGGCCAGGCATTCAGTGTACTGAGCACGCCGAGCAGTGCGAGAAAAGCCGGGACCATCAGGGTGAACATTTCGCCCCAGCTTTGGTTCAGGTTACCCATCGATGACACGTAGGCGATCACCAGGAACGACTGGGCCGCAAGATAAGCGTCGGTACGGTTGGCCAGGATGGTGGTCTCATACTGAATTTCGCGTCGATAGAAATCCAGCCGCTCCTTGGGCGTACCGAACATCCTCTCGTTCGTCTGATCGATCTCATGTTCCGGCGTGGAAGGCGTGATGATTCGAGGCACTGCAGACTCCTTGATAACGTGGGCCTCACCCATGCCAGCAGGCCCCGTCAGCGGTAGAGCTAGGCGGAGGGTAAAAATTCACTGGGAATGGGTGCATCAACCGCTCGTCGCTCAGCACGAAGATCCACTTCAACACTGGCCTGGCGCGCCTTTCGAACGGGAATGAGCGTTCCAACCCTGCAGGAGCTTCCAGCATGAGCGACTACCCTACCCCTCCATTCCCATCCCAACCGCAAAGCGTTCCCGGTTCCCAGCGCAAGATGGATCCGTATCCGGACTGCGGTGAGCAGAGCTACACCGGCAACAATCGCCTCGCAGGCAAGATCGCCTTGATAACCGGTGCTGACAGTGGCATCGGGCGTGCGGTGGCGATTGCCTATGCCCGAGAAGGCGCTGACGTTGCCATTGCCTATCTGAATGAACACGACGATGCGCAGGAAACCGCGCGCTGGGTCAAAGCGGCTGGCCGCCAGTGCCTGCTGCTGCCCGGCGACCTGGCACAGAAACAGCACTGCCACGACATCGTCGACAAGACAGTGGCGCAGTTTGGTCGCATCGATATCCTGGTCAACAACGCCGCGTTCCAGATGGCCCATGAAAGCCTGGACGACATTGACGACGATGAATGGGTGAAGACCTTCGATACCAACATCACCGCCATTTTCCGCATTTGCCAGCGCGCCTTGCCCTCGATGCCAAAGGGCGGTTCGATCATCAACACCAGTTCGGTCAACTCTGACGACCCGTCACCCAGCCTGTTGGCCTATGCCGCGACCAAAGGGGCCATTGCCAATTTCACTGCAGGCCTCGCGCAACTGCTGGGCAAGCAGGGCATTCGCGTCAACAGCGTCGCACCCGGCCCGATCTGGACCCCACTGATCCCGGCCACCATGCCTGATGAGGCGGTGAGAAACTTCGGTTCCGGTTACCCGATGGGACGGCCGGGTCAACCTGTGGAGGTGGCGCCAATCTATGTCTTGCTGGGGTCCGATGAGGCCAGCTACATCTCGGGTTCGCGTTACGCCGTGACGGGGGGCAAACCTATTCTGTGATCGTGCTGCCGGCGCCTGCTGACGTGGGCCTCGGCGCCTCTGGCAGAGCGGTATCGAGCCTGAGCTTGACGCGTGCCCTACCAGACGTCATCAGCGTTGAACCCTGCCGCCCACTGCTACTCAACCTCATGCAAGCCATTTTTCATTCGCCCGCGACGAGGTGACACCATGAATGCTATCGACCTGCTGGTTCAAGACCATAAATTAGTCAAGAAGCTGCTGGAAGAGCTCTGTGCGACCACAGAGCGTGCCGTGAAGAAACGCGCCGAACTGCTGCAACGCATTGAGCAGGAACTGCAAATCCACACCGCTCTGGAGGAGGACATTCTCTACCCGGCGATCAAGCAAGCCGGTGGTAAAGAGGAAGCCAAGATGTATTACGAAGCCAAGGAAGAACACCGGACGGTCGACGCCCTGGTGCTGCCTGATCTGCTTCATACGCAGCCAGGCACGCTTGAGTTCGCCGGTCGGGTCAAGGTGATGAAGGAGCTGCTTGAGCATCACATCGAGGAAGAGGAGGAAGAACTCTTCCCCACCGCGAAAAAGCTCCTCGGCAAAGACCAACTGGACGAGCTGGGGCTCGCCATGCAAGCCCAGAAAAAACTGCTCAAGGGTGAGCAACGGGCCGCTTGAATCAAAGGCGCCAGGCCGGGTCGGGCACGACCGGCCCGGCCTGACGCCAGGGATTAATGTTTGGGACTCGCTTCGATGGAGAGCTGGATCGAATTGCTGGAGTGGCCGGCCATGGTGGTCACAGTGGTGGCAGCCTGGTGCATCGGGTCGCACCGCCCAGGACGGCGCATGGTCGGCTTCTGCTGTTTCATCGCCAGCAACATACTGTGGTCAGTCTGGGGGTGGCATACCCAGGCCTGGGCTTTGATTGTGCTGCAGCTTGTGTTGTGCCTCATGAACCTGAGGGGGTGGCGCAAGAACAAAAGCGCTTCAAGTAAATCGCAGGTCACACTTGCCGGGCATCCCTTCGCACCGCCTGAGGAGGTACGCCCAACACACGGACGAATACCTCGCGCAGGTGCCGGCGGTCCCTGAACCCGGTTTCCTTGGCCACCACCTCCAGGCTGTGCCGGCTCTGCTCGATCATCAGCCGGGCAGCCTCCAGCCGCAGGCCCTCGATGGCCTTGGCGGATGACTGCCCGGTTTCGGCGGTGAATACACGGGTGAACTGCCGCGGGCTCAGGTGCGCCACCTGGGCCAGCTCTTCCACGCACAATGGGCGGCTGAGGTGCCTGCGCGCGTAATCCAGGGCGCTCTGGATACGGTCCGTCCTGGGCGACAGCGACAACAGTTCGGAGTGCTGGCACTGCCCGCCAGAACGGCGTTGGTGCATGACCATCTTGTGCGCTACCGACCTGGCCATCTCGTTACCCAGATCCTTTTCCACCATGCCCAGGGCCATGTCCAGGGCGGCGGTCATGCCGGCGGACGTCCAAATCGGCCCATCGACGATGAAGATCCGGTCTTCCTCGACGTCGATCTTCGGGTGCAACTCACGCAACTTGTTCGCGTAGGCCCAGTGGGTTGTAGCACGCCGCCCATCCAGCACCCCGGCCTGCGCCAGAACGAAACTCCCGGTGCATAGGCCCGCAGTGCGCCGCGCAGCGTCGACAAAGCCCCGTACGCTGGCCAGCACCTCGTCACCGGGTGGCGTCAACGGCGTCAGCGTACCCGTCACCATCCAGGTGTCGGCCAGGCCAGGGGCAGCCAACGGCAGCGTCTCGACAGACATCCCCAGCGAGGAGCGTAGCGTGCCGCCCCCGACAGAAAAGTTCTCGAGCCTGTAAACCGCTTTGCCGGCGACGATATTGGCAAACTCGAACACGGTTTGCGTCGCCAGGCACATGATCTGAAAGCCTTCGGTTAACAAATAGCCGACCCGGTGCATGCTTGAGCCCCTCTGAGCAATGTCCTGAAAAACTACCATATACGTCCTTTAAGACAAAAACTGTCTTCTGCATGATGGCTCCACCCACACAAAGCAACGGAGTATCACCATGACACAGGCATTCAAAGGCACCGCGCTTGTCACCGGCGCGTCCACCGGCATCGGTTCGCTCTACGCAGAACAGTTGGCACGCCGCGGCTATGACCTGGTACTGGTGGCCCGCAACCGGGAACGCCTCAACGCATTGGCGGCCCGGCTCACCACCGAAACGCGGCAGAACGTGGAAGTGTTCCCGGCCGACCTGGCCAATACAGATGACCTTGCCAAGGTAGAACGCAAGCTGCGCGAAGACGCCAGCATCAGCATGCTGGTGAACAACGCGGGCATCGGCACCCACACCAGCCTGCTGGAAAGCGATGTCGAACGCATGGCCGAAATGATCAGCCTGAACGTCACCGCCCTCACCCGCCTGACCTATGCGGCTGTACCCGGTTTTGTAGCGCGCAAGCAGGGGGCGATCATCAATATCTCGTCCATCGTCAGCCTGGCGCCAGAACTGCTCAACGGCGTATACGGCGGCAGCAAGGCGTACGTCACTGCGTTCACCCAGTCCCTGAACAAGGAGCTGGCGGGCAAGGGGGTTCAGGTGCAGGCGGTACTGCCCGGGGCTACCGCCACTGACTTCTGGCAAATCGGTGGCTTACCGGTCGAAAACCTCGACCCCGGCATCGTGATGTCGGCCCAGGACCTGGTGGACGGTGCGCTGCAGGACTTCGACAACGGAGTGCTGATCTCCTTGCCGTCGATGCAAGATCTGCAAGCCTTCGACCAATACGAAGCTGCCCGGCAGGCCTTGTTCAGCCAGCTGTCCAGCAACCAGCTTGCACCGCGTTACAACGCCAGCTGACGGATGCGCGTGAGGCGCTTACGCTTGGTAACGAGTGCCTCACACCATTTTCACTGAGGGAGAGAAAGTCTTGCGCTATTTGGCCAGTTTATCGACTTAATCCAAACCACTAGCCTGAGCTCACTTTTCCAATACCCAAGAGGTTGCGCCCATGAAGGCTGTCGTTTACACCCAACCCGGTTTGCCGATCCAGGACCCACAGTCGCTGTATGACGCGCAGTTGCCCGAACCCAAACCGGGTGCCCGGGATCTGCTGGTCGAGGTAAAGGCCATTGCTGTCAACCCGGTCGACACGAAAATCCGCGCGAGCCGCGGCGGTGAGCAACCACAGGTTCTTGGCTGGGATGCGGTTGGCGTTGTTCGCGAGGTTGGGCCAGAGGTCACGTTGTTCCAACCTGGCGATGAGGTTTACTACGCCGGTGCCATCGACCGTGCTGGCAGCTACAGCGAGCGCCATGTGGTGGACGAGCGTATCGTCGGACACAAGCCCCGCAGCCTGGACAACGCCAGTGCCGCAGCCCTGCCCCTAACTTCCATCACCGCATGGGAGCTGCTGTTCGACCGCCTGGGTGTCGAAGAAAACGGGGGCCAGGGCCAAAGCCTACTGGTGATCGGAGCCGCCGGCGGAGTGGGCTCGATCCTGGTCCAGCTCGCCAGCAAGCTCACACAGCTGGTGGTCATCGGCACAGCGTCGAGACCTGAAACCAAAGCCTGGGTCAAGGAACTGGGGGCGCATCATGTCATCGATCACACCAAACCCATCCCGCATCAACTGGAAGCGCTCAATCTGAGCCAGGTCGACCATGTGATCAGCCTGACCCATACCGACACCTACCTCCCCCAACTGGTCGAAGTGCTTCGTCCACAAGGCAAGCTCGCGCTGATCGACGACCCGGCGCAACTGGATGTCATGCCGCTCAAGCGCAAATCCCTCTCCCTGCACTGGGAGCTCATGTTCACGCGTTCGCTGTACCAGACCGAGGACATGATCAAGCAGCATCAACTACTCGATCGCATTTCACAGCTGGTCGATGATGGGGTGCTCAAGACCACCCTCGGCGAGCACTACGGCACCATCAACGCCGAGCACCTCAAACGCGCTCACGCCCTGATCGAGAGCGGGAAAGCACGCGGCAAGATTGTTCTGGAAGGTTTCTGATCGCGTTCCGGTTCTGATCCAGGGCTCAGCTTTCAAGACCACCCCGGCCTCCGCTTCGCGAATGCACAAGCCATGAATCACCACCTGAAAGGAACGTTTCCCGGCGGCGGCTGGCCTCCTCAAGGTTTTGCAGTGCGCCCTTTTTTCCACTGCGCCCTGGAGACACCTTCAGCGTAGCCGGTGACACCGATCGCTACCTGCTGAATGCGGCCGCCATGCTGAAGGAAGGCCTCGACCTGCTCGCAGATGCGAACATGGGCTTTTTGGGCCGCGCTGGGGTACGTCTGGGACATGTTGGCATCTCGGTTATGAGCCACTGAACGACAGTCACCCGAGCAAGCACTATACACCCTGCATTGCCATCAGCGTCTGAAGCCTACCAAAACCCTGCTTTTGTCGACCGAAGGGCATGGCGATGGTGAGCTGCAAGCGCACAAGCCCAGGAAGGCTTGCCAGTACATATGGAAATACGTATATTCGACTTTCCGCATGTACAGGCACCCCCCATGATCACACCGCCCGATGTCTTCAAGAGCCTCTCTGACGAAACCCGCGCTCGCGCCACTCTGCTTATCGCCAGCCTGGGCGAACTGTGCGTCTGCGAGCTGATGTGCGCGCTCAACGACAGCCAGCCCAAGATCAGTCGCCATCTGGCACAACTGCGCAGCAATGGCATGCTGCTGGACCGCCGTCAGGGCCAGTGGGTGTATTACCGCCTGAATCCGGAGCTGCCTTCCTGGGTTCACGAAATGCTTCAGGTCACCTTGCAAGCCAATTCGCAATGGCTGGCTGACAATGCCCTTCGGCTGAAGAACATGGACGGTCGCCCCGTGCGTGATTCCGTCTGCTGCTGATCATCACCAAGCGAGATTTTCATGCTGCCCGCCATTGCTGTCTTCGTGTTCACCCTCATACTGGTCATCTGGCAGCCCAAGGGGCTCGGTGTTGGCTGGAGCGCCGCGCTAGGCGCCATCATCGCCCTGGCTACAGGCGTAGTTTCCCTGCATGACATCCCTGCCGTATGGGCCATTGTCTGGAACGCCACCGCCACGTTCATCGCGGTCATCATCATCAGCTTGCTGTTGGATGAGGCGGGTTTCTTCGAATGGGCCGCTTTGCATGTGGCGCGCTGGGCTAACGGCGGCGGCTACCGCCTGTTCGCCTTCTGCGTACTGCTCGGCGCCGCTGTATCGGCGCTGTTCGCCAACGACGGTGCGGCGCTGATCCTCACCCCCATCGTCATGTCGATGCTGCTCGCGCTGCGCTTTTCGCCCGCCGCGACACTGGCCTTTGTCATGGCCGCGGGCTTCATTGCCGACACGGCAAGCCTGCCGCTGGTGGTCTCCAACCTGGTCAACATCGTCTCGACCGACTACTTCGGCCTGGGCTTCGCCGAATACGCATCGGTGATGGTGCCGGTGAACATCGCCAGCGTGGCGGCCACCCTGCTGGTGCTATTCCTGTACTTCCGTCGTGATATCCCCAAGCAGTACGCGCTCGATGCGCTGAAGGCGCCGAGCGAGGCAATTCATGACCACGCCACCTTCAAAGTCGGTGGGTGGGTGCTGCTGGTGCTGCTTGCAGGCCTGTTCGCACTGGAGCCTCTGGGCATACCGATCAGTGCGGTGGCCGCCGTCTGTGCCACAATCCTCTTTGCCGTGGCCGCTCGCGGTCACCGCATCTCAACCCGTCGCGTGCTGCGGGAAGCGCCGTGGCAGGTGGTGATATTTTCGCTGGGCATGTATCTGGTGGTGTACGGCCTGAAGAACGCCGGCCTTACCGACATGCTCACCCACCTGCTGGACACGCTTGCCGAGCAGGGCCTGTGGAGCGCGGCCATTGGCACCGGGTTGATTTCCGCCCTGCTGTCCTCAGTCATGAACAACATGCCCAGCGTGCTGATCGGCGCATTGTCGATCCAGGCCAGCGGTGCAGAGGGCCTGGTACGTGAGGCGATGATCTACGCCAACGTCATCGGTTGCGACCTCGGCCCGAAGATCACCCCGATCGGCAGCCTCGCCACGCTGCTTTGGCTGCATGTGCTGGCGCGTAAAGGCGTGCGCATCACCTGGGGTTACTACTTCAAGGTCGGCCTGCTGCTCACGGTACCGGTTTTGCTGATCACCCTTTCTGCTCTGGCACTGCGCCTGAGCCTCTGACGTTCGCCCCCCAGCGGAGGAGCCCTCCATGCGAGTCCTGTTCATGTGCACGGCCAACAGTTGCCGCAGCATCCTTTCCGAAGCAATGTTCAACCACCTGGCACCGCCCGGTTTCGAGGCAGTCAGCTCTGGCAGCTTCCCCAAGGGCCAGGTGTTGCCACGCAGCCTGAGCACGTTGCAGCAAGCCAATATCTCGACCAAGGGCCTGAGCAGCAAAGGTAACGATGCGTTCGAGGGCAACCCGCCTGACATCGTCATCACCGTCTGCGACAAGGCCGCGGGCGAGGCCTGCCCGGTGTATTTCGGCCCTGCGCTGAAGTCGCATTGGGGGCTGGAAGACCCCTCCGATGTCGTGGGTGACGAAGCATCGGTCGATGCGGCGTTCCGCGCCACACTGGCCCGCATCGGATCTCGCTGCCAGGCCTTCTTCGCACTGCCGTTCGATCAACTCGACCGCGAGCAGCTCAAGCACGCGCTGGATCGCATCGGCTCGCTTTGAATAGGAAAAATACATGTCCGAGCAACTGCCTAACCTCGACCTCACGCTGTTCGACCTGCCGCCTTCGGCAACCCCGACCAGCGAACACAAACCACGCATCCTGCTGCTGTACGGGTCTACCCGAGAACGCTCCTTCAGTCGCTTGCTGGTAGAAGAAGCCGCGCGTCTGCTGGAGCACTTCGGTGCCGAAACCCGCACCTTCGACCCGTCGGGCCTGCCGCTGCCTGACGATGTCCCCGTGGAGCATCCCAAGGTGCAGGAGCTGCGAGAACTGGTGCAATGGTCAGAAGGCCAGGTGTGGTGCTCGCCGGAGCGCCATGGGGCGATGTCTGCGGTGTTCAAGGCACAGATCGACTGGATTCCGTTGGCGCTGGGGGCATTGCGCCCCACCCAAGGCAAGACCCTGGCCGTGATGCAGGTGTGCGGCGGATCGCAGTCGTTCAACGTGGTCAACCAGTTGCGTGTGCTGGGCCGCTGGATGCGGATGTTCACCATCCCGAACCAGTCTTCGGTACCCAAGGCTTATCTGGAGTTCGACGACACCGGGCGGATGAAGCCATCGCCGTACTACGATCGCGTGGTTGATGTCATGGAGGAGCTGGTGAAGTTCACCGTGCTGCTGCGCGACCGCCAGGCATTCCTGGTGGATCGCTATTCGGAGCGCAAGGAAAGCGCCGAGCAGCTGTCTGAGCGGGTCAATCAGCGATCCATCTGACGCAAACGTGATTCAAGACAGTGGAAACGACAGGGTAGCGGCCAGCCCGCCACCCGCTCTGTTTTCAAGGCGTACCTGCCCCCCCATACGGTCGATGATGGTCGCGACGATGGACAGCCCAAGGCCAGCACCATTTGGGCTATTTCGGCTGTAAAAGCGCTCGAATACACGGGACAGGCTCTCCTCATCGATACCCGTCCCTTCATCCTCGACGACCAGTTCGACGCTGCTGTCCAGGCGCCGCAGTAACACGGCGATGCGCCCACCAGGCGGTGAGTGTTCTACCGCGTTGGACACCAGGTTCTGTAGCGCAATGCCCAGCGCGCCGGCGTCGATCTGCAGGTGGTGGTCCCCTTCGTCGATGTCCAGCGAGGGTTCCAGGCCACGGTCCAGTATCCATGGGGTCAGTTCAGCCAGGGTTTCGGTGACGACCTCGGCCAGGTCGATCCGGGTGCTGGCTCGCTGCCCCAGTCTTGGCTCGACGCGGGCCAAGGTCAGCAACTGGTTGACCACCCGTGTCAGCCGATCGACCCCGCCCACAAGAAAGCCCAGGGCTTTCTGGCGCTCGGCATCATTGCTGGCGGCCAGCGCGTTCTGCGCGTGCAGGCGCAATACGGCCAGAGGCGTACGCATTTCGTGGGCAGCATCGGCAATGAAGCGATGCTCACGCCGCAGCAGATCGTCGATCTGCGCCAGCAAGCGATTGATGGCCGCCTGCATGGGTTCCAGTTCAGTGGGAAGCGGTACCAGTTGCAGCGGCTCCAGCGAATCTGCATGGCGCCTGCGGATGACATTGGCCATGTTCTGCAGTGGCCGCAGCCCCCAGCCGATCGCAGCCCACACCAGCAGTGCCAACGCCAGGCTGCCAAGCAGGAACGGGAACAGCGTGTGGCGAACGATGCGGTCGATCAGGTCGTAGCGCACATCATCACGCTCACCCACCCAGATAAGCCAGTGTTTTTCCGGGACCGGCAAAACGAAACCGCGCCATTGTTCACCGCCACTGGAAAAGTCATAGAACCCCGGAGCAGTGGGTGGTGGGTCGATGGGTGGCGCACTGGGTGTATGCACCAGCAACGCCATGCCTTCACCCCAGACCTGGAATGCCAGCTTGCTTTCGTAAGGGTGCCCCACCTGGTGCCGCCCCGCTTTGCCCAAGGCATCGTTGAAGGCCTGATACAGCGCCTCACGCGAGCCCTCTTGTACCGGCATGCTCATGACGCCTTGCAGCAAACGCGCGTTCTGGGCCAGGTGCGCGTCATACACCTCGTTAATTTCGTGGCTGCTGTCGTGGTAGTTATAGAGCGCGAGCAAGCCGGTACCGAGTAGCAGCAAGAGCATCACGCGCCACAGCGTGCGCTGGCGAAGCGAGGTCATGCCTTGACCTCGACCAGATAGCCGATGCCGCGCACCGTGCGAATCAGGCCGTTGAACAGCTTCTTGCGCAAATGGTAGATGTTCACCTCCAGCGTGTTGCTCTCCGGCTCTTCATCCCAGCCATACAGCAGTTGAGTCAGGCGCTCACGTGTGAATACCTTGCCGGGCTGTGCCAGCAACTCATGCAACAGCACATACTCTTTGGGGGTGAGCACAACCTCGACGCCGTTGTATTGCACTTGCTGGGTGGTCGGGTCCAGGCTGACCCCGGCATGCTCGATCAGCACCTTGGCGCGCCCGACGCTGCGCCGCAGCAAGGCGCGCAGGCGTGCCTTGAGCTCATTGAGGTCGAAAGGCTTGACCAGGTAATCATCGGCGCCGGCATCCAGGCCGGCAATGCGATCATCGAGGGCATCCCGCGCGGTGAGGATCAGCACCGGCAAGCTGTCGCCGCCGGCGCGCAATCGCCTGAGTAGCTCGAGGCCATCCATGCGGGGCAATCCAAGATCCAGGATCAGCAGGTCGAAGGTCTCGTGCTGCAACGCATGCAAGCCACTGACACCGTCGCGCAACCAGTCGAGGGTGTAACCCTCCTGGCGCAAGCCGTCGCAGATCCCTTCCCCCAGTGCGATGTCATCCTCAACCAGCAACAGCCGCATGTTCAGTCCTGTTTGTCCTTGATGGCCTTGAGTAAAGCATCGATATCGGCACGCCGGCCCTGGTCAGCCAACTCACGCCCCGGCCGGGGCGGTGCCTGCAAGGCTTTCTGCAGGGCGGCGGTAGCTTCAGGGTAGCGCTTCTGCCGATACAGATGATCGGCCCAGAAATAGTTGCTGTCGATACCGTTGGGGTTGATCTGCAACGCTTTGCGCAGCATCTTGTCGGCCATCTCGGCATCACCGAAACCGATAGGCCAGCCGGGCACCTGGTCATACAGCGTGCCCAGGCTGGTGTAGGCCGAACCTTGCAGGGCGTTTGGGTCCAGCGTCATGGCCTGCTCCAGGCTGGCTTTCGCCGCCTTGACCTTGCCCAGTGCACCGAGGCCGCCCGTCGCCCCCGCCCAACTGCTGTTGATGATGCCCTCCCAGATCAACGGTTCAGGTGTGCCCGGATACTGATGAACAAACGTTGCTGCATCGCCTGCCAGCTTCTCGAAGGCGTCGGCACGCTTATCCTTGGGCATTTGGTACTGAATCTGCGCCCAGCGCTGCTGCAGATCACTCAGGCGCTGGCTGCCTGCCTGGTCCAATGCCCAGGTGAAGGGTGCAAATGCCAGCAAGCTGGCAATGAACAGACGCTTCATTTGTTCGACTCCTTGGAGTGGCTGCCGATATAGCGGCGAATGACTGGCAGTTGCTTGCGCAGTGCGCGATCGACTATGCCCGGCAACATGCCGTTGATACGCACGAAGAGCTTTTCCGGCCACCCCAGGTAAAGCTCGGTGCGCTCGGATTGCACCGCCTGGAGCACAGCACGGGCGACGTCCGCCGGGTCGTCCATACCAACTTTCAGCGCTTGATTGAGCGCAGTCGCAGCGCTGCTGTTCATCGTTGTGCGGGTCGCCCGGGGGGCGGCATACAGCACGTTCACCGTGGTATCGGCCAACTCGCGGCGCAGCGCTTCCGAAAAACCACGCAGCGCAAACTTGCTGGCGCAGTAGGTGGCGTAGCCGGGGTAGCCGATCGAGCCATAGGTCGACCCGACATTGACCACCAACGCCTTGGGTTGAGCGCGCAGCAACGGCAGGCAGGCGCGTGTCAGTTGCAGGGGAGCCTTCAGGTTGATGTCCAATAGCTCGTCCAGCGCATACTCATCCAGCTGGTCGAGCAGAGCGAAGCGATTCACGCCAGCAGCGTTGATCAGCACATTCACAGCCCCCATCTCGCGTGCCCGCTCGATGACCTGTTCGCGCCCTGACGGGCTGCGCAGGTCGGCTTCCTGCCAGCGCAGACGATCAGGGTACCGGTTCATCAGGCCAGCCAGCTTGCCCATATGCCGACTGACGGCCAACACCTGGGCACCGGCAGCGCAGAGCTGTTCAGCCAGCGCCAGGCCTATGCCCCCACTGGCGCCGGTGAGGATTACCACGGACTCAGCCAAACGCATGGTGCACCTCTTGCTGCCCGGCACGCGGCAAGCCCTGGAACATCTCGGTGTACAAGCGGTAGACGACCTTGGCCGCGTGGAGGACGGCCTGCTGGTCACCGGCATCGTCGAGGCGGTCCATCAACCGTTTGTAGGTCACCATGTGCTCCTGGTCGAGCGCACCGTGCGAGCTGAGGTAGCTGAACGCCTGGTCAGGCAGGGCCAATGTGCTCTGGATAACGCCCGCCGCCTGGGTGGCAAGGGCGATGCTGGTGCCTTCGAGCACGTTGACCATGCCGAACAACCCGACCGGGTTGCCACGGGCGATCAGGTCGTACAGGTAGGCGACCATCAGCTCGATGGATTGCACCGGCTGGCCATCGCGCACGGCCTCCCAGTCACCACCGCACGCTCTGATGTCGTTGAGGATCCACTGCTCGTGGCCGTATTCCTCTTCAATGTATTCGCAGACCGCACCGCGCAGCCACTCCAGCCGCAGCGGCAATCGAGCCCCACAGGCCATCATCAGTGGCACGGTATGGCGCACGTGGTAATAGGCCTGGGTCAGGAAGGCGACGTAGCTGTCCAGGCTGACCTGGCCGGCCAGCGCTTCGCGGATCACCGGTACGGCGAACAGCGCCTGACGCTCTTGGGCGGTTTGTACTTGCAGGGTGTCGAAAAAGGACATTGTGAACCTCACAACGAGATGTCGGACAACAGGGTGTGGTAACGCTGCAAGATCGCCTCACGTCGCGGGCGGCCATTGGCAGTCAGGGTTTCGTCAAGCGTGCTCAGAGGCATTGGCAAGCGGCGCCAGGCTTGCACCCTGGCGTAATCGGGCAATCGCGCGTTGCATTGCTGTACGGCCTGTTCGATGGCCTCGTCGCTGATGCCGGGATCCAGCGGCCAGAGCAAGGCAAGGTTGCGTGGCAAGGCCTCGCCATGCACGAAAGCCTGGGCGATCACGCCACTTTGGCTCAGCTCGGCTTCCACCCACTCCGGGTTGACGTTGCGCCCGAAACTGGTGATGAACTGATGCTTCTTGCGGCCATTCAGGTAGAGGTAGCCCTCCTCATCGAGGTGGCCTACATCGCCTGTTGCCCACCACTGCCCTGTTACAGGCGGCTCTCCCAGGTAGCCCAGCAGTGTCGAGCCGGCCACCAGGACTTCGCCATCCTCGGCGATGCGCACCTGCACATGCGGCAATGGCTTGCCGACGCTCCCAGGGCGCACAGCCCCTGTGCGGTTGAGCGCCACTACCGAGGCGCACTCGGACAAGCCGTAACCTTCGAACACCGGCAAACCGACCGCCTCGGCCCGCGCGAGCAGGCTTGGCGATACCCGAGCACCGCCTACCGCCACCAAACGCAGTGGGCCGACCCGCATCAGCCCACGCTCGATCGCTGTCACCAACCCCATCAGCAGCTGCGGCACAAGGATCAGGCTCTGCGCCCCACTGAGGGCGATTGCGCCCAGCAGGCGCTTGAAATCGACCTGGCTTGCCCCTCCCATCCCCAACTGCTGCTGCGGATAGAGCTGCACACAAGCGCCAGCCATGAGCGCGGCGTAGACGCCCAGGTTTTCCAGCAGAACACCCAGTGGCAGTACCGCCAGGTATCGCTGCGGCGCGGTTGGGCGGCTGGCGGCCTCCAGCTCATGCGCCACACGCAGCAGGGTTTCAGCGCTCAGGCACACGCCTTTGGGCGTGCCGGTGCTACCGGAGGTGTAAGTGATCTTGGCAGTGCCCTCAGGCAGCGCCGGGGCGACAACACTGTCACGCCGCCAGACGCCAGCTGGCGCCTGCCGGGCAAAACCAAGCGCAATGAGCTGTTCGGCCCACTGCGCCTCGCACACGGCCGCCGTGACTCCGCTTTGCTGCAAGCAGTGCTGGAACTGGGTCGCGCTGAAAAACGGCGGCACTGTCACACTGGCGCGTTCGGCGAACAGCGCCGCCAAATCCCAGAATAGCGCTTCGGGCCCGTTATCCAGCACCACGGCGAAGGTTCCCGGTGGTTGGCTACGCAGGCAACCCGCACGGGATTCGACTTCGTCGAGCAGTTGCCGGTAGGTGTAACGCTGCGCATCGCCCTGAACGGCCACGGCGTCAGGATGCTCCACGGCGTGCTGGCGCAACAGTGCCTGAAAGGCAGTCAGTTCATGCCGCATGGCCGGTCTCCAGGGCTAACATGGGAAACCCAAGCCGCTCGAACATGCCCGCCTGCTTCAGGGCATCGAAGCCAACGCCTATGTTGCCGGCAAATACCTGGGGTCGCTGGTCGTAGTAGGTCCCCCACTGGTCCACTTGGCCCTGCAAGCGCGCAGGATCCGCTGAGGCCAGAACGGTGGGCACCAGCCCCAGTCGCCGGAAACTGTTGAACAGTGTCGCGGCGCCCGTGAATGCGACCCACTCCAGACCTCGCATGGCCAGCAACCACGTCACGGCGATGATCATTATTCGAGCGCTGCCGGCGCTGAGCGAGGCCAGGTTGCCCACCTCTACCATGCAGTTGCGATCTGGCGAGGCACCGGTTACCCGTGAAACGGCCGATTCCAGAGGCTCGTCCAGATACCGCTCAAGAAAGAGCGGCCCTTCGCTGGCCGGCCGCATGCCTGCCGCCGCGATCAGGCGACCGTGGCTACCCTGCAAGGCAAGCAGCTCCGGCAGGTAATGCTGCACATCCGCCTGGTGCACACTGGCAAAGCGCTCGTGTATGAAGTGCTCCAGCTCGCCTCGCCCATGATCGCCGCTAAGGTGAAGAGAAAGGTGCGCCTGATGATCGGCATGGCTACCGATGGGTAACGGAAGCAAACTGTGCCATTGATGAGACTGAGTCATGAAGTTTCCCCCGCCTAGGTGCGACGGAGGAAATTATCGGGGCCGAATCTGAATACAATCTGAAGTCGGCTACTGTCGGAGCGCCTCAGCCCGGCGCTCGTTCATGTGCTGAACCGACTATGACCGAGCACGACGCGTACCCAGCTCGATCCAGACGGGCGCATGGTCGCTGGCCTTGGCCTCGTTGCGCACCCATGCATCGACACCCGCCCGTTTCAGATAAGGCGCAAGCTCGCGATTGAGCAACAGGTGATCGATTCGCAACCCGGCATTGCGGGCCCAGTGGTTACGGAAATAGTCCCAGAAGGTGTAGACACGCTCGTCCGGGTACAGATGGCGTATGGCATCGAGCCAGCCCTGGTCAAGCAGTCGTTGGTAACACGCTCGCGACTCAGGCTGCAGCAGTGCGTCCTTCAGCCAGGAACGCGGGTTATAGATGTCCATGTCGGTGGGCACGACATTGAAATCCCCTGCCAGCAGCGTGGGGTGGCCACTTTCCTGGAGGCTGCGCGCATGCTGGATCAGGCATTCGAACCAGTGCAGCTTGTAATCGAACTTGGGCCCGGGCTGCGGGTTGCCGTTCGGCAGGTAGAGACAAGCGACCAACACCCCGTGTGCCGCAGCTTCCAGATAGCGGCTCTGGCTGTCCTCTTCCAGGCCGGGCAAGCCGCGGCGAACCTCGAGCGGATCCCTGCCCCGCACCAGAATGGCCACGCCGTTCCATGACGGTTGCCCATGATGAAGGCTGCCATAGCCTGCTGCCTCAAGCTCCGCGCGAGGGAACTGCTGATCGGCCGCCTTCAGCTCCTGCAGGCAGGCAATGTCGGGCTGCTCCCGCTCCAGCCAGGCCAGCAGCGCCGGCAAACGGCTGCGGATGCCATTGATGTTGAAGGTGGCAATCTTCAGCGCTTTCATGCGTCCGGGTCGCTCACATGGGCCTGCACGGCATCTTCCAGCGCGCGGATATGCGCCTCATCGGCCAGCGCCTTGAGCGCCAACCAGTCGTCCCAGTCGATGGCACCGTCGTCGCGCAGGGCCTCGGCTGTGCGAAGCAGTTCATGGTGGTAGGCATCCGGTGACGCGCGCCGGTAACTGATGTCGTCGTACTGGGCGTACCAGGCTTCAAGCTCGGGAATGTTGCGTTCGATGCTCATGAAAGCGTCCTCGCTGTACCCTTTGCTTGTCAGAACCCGGGCACAGCGCGACGTTCAATCAGGACGTCACTGAAAGTAATGGGGATACCGTGCCATGTCGCTCTCCAGCTTGTTCGCATCCGCTGCCCTCTTGCGCACTTCGGCATAAAACAGCTGGCACTGGTTCTGAAACCTGGTGAAATCGCGGTTGGCGGTTTCAATGGCACTGCTCAGGTCGCTGCCCTTGAGGCCTTCGACAAGCCGCTGTGACGAGGTATACGCCTGCCAGCAGGCTTCAACCTGCTGCAGCCCCTTTGCAAGGTTCTCGGTGTCGATAGTCGCCATTGCAGCACCCTCTTTGGACCGAGCCTGGTCCGTCGGTGTGAATCGCCAGAGCGACGATAACGGGATGAAGCCTGTCACGACGCGCTTCGGCTAAGAGCGTAGACTATTTCGGCGCAGACGCATGGATACCAGGTTTCACAAGTCTCAGACGCATTATCCGCAAGCTCAGGAGCGAGTGCCATGGATTGCCTTCCAACGCTGTTCACAGACCGTCTTGTTCTCACACCCCTTCAGTTGGGAGATGCAGCAACCATTCAGAAACTGTTCCCCCAGTGGGAGATCGTCCGTTATCTGGACCGTCGTGTGCCGTGGCCTTACCCGGAAGACGGCGCATTGATCTATGTGCGCGATATCGCCCTGCCGGCCATGGTGGCGGGCCGCGAATGGCACTGGATGATCCGGCTGCGCGATGCAACCGAGAACGCCATTGGCAGCATCAGCCTGTATGAACAGCCTGGAAACAACCGAGGCTTCTGGCTTGCACCGCAGTGGTGGGGGCAAGGCTATATGCGCGAAGCATGTCAGGTCATCAACACATACTGGTTCGAAACATTGTCGCGTCCGGTCATGCAGGTTCCCAAAGCGGTTGCCAACCATGCTTCACGCAGGGTTTCGGAGTATGAGGGCATGCGCAGGGTGGCAACGCGAGACGGGCATTTTGTCGCTGGGCAGATGCGGGTAGAGGTATGGGAGATGACACGCAGTGCCTGGCTCGACAGGACGCAAACCTGACCCTACCTCGGCCTTCGCAGATGATGCAGGGTCAAAAGGCAGTCCAGCCTGCGGGCGCGGGCTTGCTCGCGAACACCGGCGAAGTCGGTGCCATGCACCGCCGGGCATTCTCCGCGGCAAAGGCGGCACCTGCCGGAGCTGTGGAAGCCCCGGCAAGCCCCGACAAAGGGGTCAACGCAGATAGTCCTGAACCCACTTCACCCAACAATCAGCGCCAATCTTCACCAACGCATCATTGAAATCGTAGTGGGGGTTATGCACCGAGCACCCATGGAACTCGCCCGTGCCATTGCCCAGCATGAAGTAACAGCCAGGCCGCGCCTGCAACATGTAGGCAAAGTCTTCGGTGCCCATGACCTTCTTCGGCATCTTGTCCAGCAGCGCGCCGTCGGCGAACAACGGCCTCAGGCTGTCACGCAGCAACGTGCTTTCGTGATCGCTGTTGCACAAGGCGGGCGCCAGTTGGGTGAATTGCACCTCGATCTCCACGCCATAGCTTTCTGCGTGCCCCTTGGCCAAGGCGTCAATGCGGCTGTTGATCTTCTGCTGGGTCTGGGCCGTGTCAGTGCGCACGCTCAGCAACATGCAGGCCTCGTCAGGGATGATGTTGTAGACGGTGCCGGCCTGGATCATGCCGATGCTGATCACGGCGTAGTCCTCGACGCTCAGGTTGCGCGACTTGATGGTCTGGATGCCACTGATCAGGCTGTTCAACGCCATCACCGGGTCTACCGACAGTTCCGGCATCGCACCATGCCCGCCTTTACCGGTAATCCGAATGCTGACACGTTCGGAAGACGCCATGGTAGGCCCCGCCTGCACCACGCACGTGCCCACCGGCAAGCCGGGCATGTTATGCAGCGCATACACCGAGTCGCACGGAAAGCGCTCGAACAGGCCGTCGTCGATCATCGCCTTGGCCCCTGCCAGGCCCTCCTCGTCGGGCTGGAATATCACATTCAACGTCCCGTTGAACTGGCGTGTAGTCGCCAGTTGCGCAGCGGCTGCCAGCAGGATCGCGGTATGCCCGTCATGGCCACAGGCATGCATGCGGCCGGGGATCTTGCTGGCATGCGCAAACGCATTCTTTTCGCCCATGGGCAGTGCGTCCATGTCTGCACGCAAACCGATGCTGCGCGGGCTGTCCCCCACTTTCAGCACGCCGACCACACCATGCCCGCCCACATTGCGATGCACTTCATAGCCCAAAGCTTGCAGCTTGTCGGCTACCAGGGCCGCCGTATCGGGGGTGTCGCCGCCAATTTCCGGCGCAGCGTGGATCTGCCGGCGCAGCATGACGAACTCATCCAGCTCGGCGGCTGAGCCCGGTGTTTGATTGCTCTGCAAAATACCCATATCACTCGCATCCTTTGTTTTCAGGGAAGTATCTGAGGCAGGCCAGGCTGACGACGCCGCCGGCCAGCAGGAAGTAGGCTGGCGCCAACGGCGTGCCCAGCGCTGCAATCAGCCAGGTGGCCACCAACGGCGAAAAACCACCGAACAGGGTCACCCCCAGGCTGTAGCTGACCGAGGTGCCGAACGAGCGCCTGGCCTTCGGGAAGCCCTCCATGATCAGCGCGAAGAACGCACCGGCACCGATACAGGTCGGCAAGATCAGGATCGCCACGCCCATCATGGCCAGGCCCATGTGCTGCACTTGCTCAAGCAGATAGAACACGGGCAGGGTCAACACCACCGGCGCGGCGACCGTCCACACCAGCAGGCGTTTTCTGAGCTGATACTTGTCGGCGAATTTGCCGGCCAACGGGCAGATGACGGCCATGCAACCGCTACTGATGCAGGCAATCGCCATCGCGCTGCCGGGTGGATAATGCAAGGCGGTGGTCAGGTAGGTCGGCATGTAGAACACGAACAGGTACATGCCAATGGTCGAGCTGGCCATCAGGCCGATGCCTTGGGCGATGCGTTTGAGCAGTTCGGCATCCAGCCCCTGCGCTGCCTTCTGCGCCGGTGCGGCCTCATGGGTTTCCGGCAACCGCGTGCGTATGTACCAACCGACTGGCCCGATCAGCAGGCCGAAGATGAACGGTATGCGCCATCCCCAGCTTTCCAGCGCGGCAGGGTCGAGCAACTGGCTGAGGGCCAGGCCAAAGCCGGCCCCCACCAAGGCGGCATAGCCTTGGCTGGCGGCCTGCCAGCTGACGCTCTGGCAGCGATTGCCGACCGCACTGGATTCCATCAGGAACACCGACGCGGTACCGACCTCTCCGCCTGCCGACATGCCCTGGATGAGCCGGCCGGTCACCAGTAGCAAGGTGGCGAAAATCCCGATCTGTGAATACGTGGGCGCGAAGGCAATCATTGCGGTGCCCAGGGTCATCAGCCCGATGGTCAGGCTCAAAGCGGCCTTGCGTCCATGCCGGTCAGCATAGCGACCGATGACCATCGCCCCGACCGGGCGCATCAGGAAACCGACGCCAAAGGTGGCCAGCGACATCAACAACGACGCCATGGCCGAGTCAGAGGGGAAGAAGTGCTTGCCGATCAGTACAGCGAAGAAGCTGTAGATCGTGAAGTCGTACATTTCCAGCGCATTGCCCAACGAGCAGGCGACCAAGGTTTTACGGGAGGACGATACCTGCGCGGCTGAATGCGCACCTTTTTGCAGGCTTGGCGATGTGGGTAGCGGTCTGATCATTGTTGTCTCCGTTGGCAAATCGCGGCGTGCAGCGAATATCAGCCAATCGGGCACCCAATACACTTGCAGTTTCGGCATAGGGATAACCAATGAGCAATTTGCCGGCGCGATCGTTGGCCAAATTGCCCTGAGCTGGCGCACAGTCCGCCCTCGCTCCGCGCGCGGCCCCAATAACGCCCACAGATCAGCATCCGTAGCGCAGCGTTGGCGCGGGTACGAAGCCTGTCTAACGCGGATGCGCTCGCCAATCCACACGCCGCGCCAGCCCCTGATTAACCAAACGGCATGACCTGACCGAATAAGCAATCACGCTGCAACGTTCTGTTCACCGACGCTAAAGCCACCACATCACCGTGCTGGCCTGGAGTCGTGAATGAACACTCGCATTACGTCGTTGCTGTTGATGATCCAAGGGGCTTGCCTTGCTGCGCAGGCACAGGCAGAGGGTTTTCCGACGCTCGCGCGGATTGCGCCGGGTTTTGGTTATTACGGGCTGGATTACGGCTTCGATGACACGCTCAAGGTGTACGGCACCGTGGATGCATTCGCCAGCTATCACGACTCACAGCACCACTCGGGTTTCAGGCTGGCCGGTGGCGGCGCCTGGACCAACAAGCTCGGGCTGTACGCACGCAAGGCGCTTGACCCCGATACCGTGGTGGAGCTTGACGTCGAGGAGGGTTTCAACCTCAATGGCGAGGCCCTGGAGGGCACCTGGGATACCGTCGGCACCCTGCGCCTGGCGACAGTCGCCCTGCGCTCGCGCACCCTGGGCAGGCTCGAGTTCGGCAAGACCTACGGCATGGCCACGCCCACCTACGCCGACCCGTTCCTGGCCACCTATGGCTCGCCCTACACCTACCTGGCCCTGCCTGCCGCCGGCAAGGGCGCCTTTTACCTTGACCTGCGCCCCAAGCACACCCTGGCCTACACCAGCCCGACCTTCAGCGGCTTCAGCCTCGGTACCGCGCTGAGCTTCGGCTTCGACGATGCCGCCAGCGCTGGGCGCACCGTGCGTGGCGGTGGCGCCCGGCTGCAATACCGCAACAGCCGGGTGATGTTGCTGGCCTCATACAACCGGTACTACAGCGACCCATGGGACGACGGTGGTGTCTCACGCCAGACCGCCAACGACTTCAAGAGCCTGTCGGCGTTCTACGATTTCGGCCCGCTGGCCACCAGCCTCACCTGGCAACGTCAGGACGTGGACCAGGCCGGCACGCCCAGCACCACGCTCTACACCTTCGGCATGATGGCGCCGGTGGGCGAGCTGGACGTGCTGCGCCTGGCGGTGATGCAACGCCAGGTCAGCGCCCGCGACAAGGACGCGTGGGGTGTGATGATCGGCTACGACCATTTCATCAACCCCCGCTGGGCCCTTTATGGACGCCTCGGCATGATCGCCAACCAGCGCGCCTCGTCGGTCACCTACGCCGGCACCCCGGTGGATCAGGCGGGCGATAACCCAAGCAACGTCTCGCTAGGCATGTACTACCACTTCTGACCCCACGGGGCGGGTCTGCTTGAGCACCTGCCCGCGCAAGCTGTGGAACAGCTCCTGGGCAGGCGCCGTGAGGCTGTGGCGGTCAATGCAGACCAGGTTGATGGGGTAATCCGGAATCAACTCCTGCACCGCCATGGCGACGAACTCGCAATCGATACCGTAGGTAAACCCTTGGTCCACCGCCAGTTCGCTGATGGTCATCAACGATTCCGTGTTCTTCAACAGCTTCAGCGCCATCATCACTGAAGTGCATTCAACGGTGTTCTGTGGCACCCGAAGGCCGTTGGCCTCGAACAGTTGGTGAAACTGCGAAGCCTGGTCGGACAACTCGTCCAGGCTGATCCAGGGGGCGTATTGCAAGGTGCGCAGTGACTGGCTGAACTTCTGCCGATTCGAGGCGTGGCAAATCACCCTGCCCTTGATACTGCCCAGCGCCTCCCAGTCCAGGCTCAGCCGACTCAGCGGTTGCTGCGAAGTAATGGCAAAGTCCAGGCTGCCATCGCGCAAGCGCTGCAGGATCTGGCTGGGGCGCAAGTCGGTGATGGTGATCTTCACCCGCGGGTACTTGCGCCGAAAGGCCAGGATACTTTCATCGACGCCATCGAGCATCGCCGTCAACGACGTCACCCCGATCGACACGGCGCCCAGCGCCGCATCCTGAATGCTCGCCGCTTCGATCTGCAGGCGGCGTATGCTCTCTACCACGAGGTTGGCGTGGCGGATGACACGCTTGCCTTCCTCGGTAAGGGCCATGCCTTTGTGCGACCGCTGCAACAGGGTAAACCCCACCTCCCGCTCCAGCTCCTTGATCGAACGGCTCAGCGCGGGCTGAGTAATGTGCATGAGCTTGGAGGCTTCGAGGATGCTGCCTGCGTTATGAATGGCGACCAGCGCCCTGAGTTGGTGAAGTTTCAACCGTCTGTACCTTGTTGTTAGCGGCCGATTCGAAAGGTGTTCTGGCAGCCCTGACAGCCGTTGTCGGCAAGGCCTGAAAGGTATGGCTAGCGCAACACAGCCAGCAGGCTGGCCGCATCGCTGACCTCGAACTTGCCGGGGCTTTCAACCGCAATGTACTGGACTACCTGGTCGTCGACCAACATCGCATACCGCTGCGAGCGCCGCCCCAAACCGCGTGCCGAAAGGTCCTGGGTCAGGCCCAGCGCCTCGCTGAATTCGCCATTGCCATCGCCGATCATCTTGACCGCATCCCCGACCTGCAAGCTGTTGCCCCAGGCGTTCATGACAAAGGCATCGTTCACCGAGACGCACAGGATCTCGTCAATGCCAGCTGCGAACAACGCAGGGGCCGCCGCGACATAACCGGGAACATGACGTTCAGAGCACGTCGGCGTGAACGCGCCCGGCAATGCGAAGATCAGCACCTTCTTGTGCTTGCAACGCTCGCGAATGGAAAAGGCCTTGGGGCCGATCGCGCAGGCGCCTGCGTCGTTGTTGTATTGATAAAGGGTAACGTCGGGCAATTGATCGCCGGTTTTGATCATCGCTGTCTCCTGGGTGAGGTGAAGGCCAGGCAGCCATGATGCCGCAGTCAACCAGGCAACGCATCATGAGCAGAGCTAAAAAACCTGTGAAATAACTTCAATATCATTCATGCAGCGCCCCACCTAGGATACGCCTCAATCAAACACATCAAGATTACGCTGTGAACGACTCAGCTACGCAACTGACCAGCACTGGATCGCTCACACTCAGGCACCTGGAAGCCGTTACCATGGATAAAGCGCCAACATTCACCGTCAAGCGCATTGCGTTCGACGAACATTATCACCCTGCCGAAAACACCCGCATCACGACCAACTTCGCCAATTTGGCACGGGGTGCAAACCGTCAGCAAAACCTGCGCAATACCTTGGCGATGATCAACAACCGTTTCAATGCGCTGGCGCACTGGGACAACCCCGAACATGATCGCTACCGCGTAGAGCTGGACATCATATCGGTGGAAATGAACCTTGAAAACGCGCAGCACGGCAATGCCCTGCCGCTGATCGAAATATTGAAAACCTATATTGTCGACCGCAAGAACAATACTCGCCTCGAAGGCATGGTAGGCAACAACTTCTCCTCGTACGTGCGCGATTACGACTTCAGCGTACTGTTACTGGAGCATAACAAGCATCGGTCCACCTTCAGCACACCCGATCATTTCGGCGAGCTGCACGGCAACCTGTTCAAGTGTTTCGTCAACTCGCCAACCTACCAGGAGCACTTCGGCAAACCACCGGTTATCTGCCTGAGCGTATCGAGCAGCAGGACTTACCTGCGCACCGAAAATCAGCACCCTGTGCTAGGTGTTGAGTACCTGCAGGATGAGTACTCGCTGACGGATGAATACTTCAGGAAGATGGGCTTGAAGGTGCGCTATTTCATGCCGCCGAACAGCGTCGCCCCGTTGGCATTTTATTTTGCCGGCGACTTGCTGGCTGACTACACCAACCTTGAACTGATCAGCACCATCAGCACCATGGACACCTTCCAGAAAATCTACCGACCCGAGATCTACAACGCCAATTCTCCTGCGGGCAAGGCCTACCAGCCCAGCCTGAAGAACCAGGACTACTCGCTCACGCGCATTGTCTATGACCGGGAAGAGCGCAGCCGCCTGGCGATCGAGCAGGGCAAATTTGCCGAGGAGCAATTTGTCAAACCCTACCAGGCCACGCTGGCGCAATGGTCCGCTCAATACGCACGTTGAACATTCAAAGCATAAGGTCACTGTTCATGAACAAATTGCTACCCACCTCCACGGCCGGCAGCCTGCCTAAACCCGCCTGGCTTGCTCAACCCGAAACACTCTGGTCACCGTGGAAGTTGCAAGACGAGCAACTGGTCGAAGGCAAACAGGATGCCTTGCGCCTGGCCTTGCAAGAACAACAACACGCCGGTATCGACATCGTCAGTGACGGCGAACAAACCCGCCAGCACTTTGTCACCACGTTTATCGAGCAACTCAGCGGCGTTGATTTCGAACAACGGAAAACCGTCAGAATCCGTGATCGCTACGATGCGAGCGTACCGACGGTTGTGGGTGCTGTCGCTCGACAAAAACCGGTGTTTGTCGAAGATGCCAAATTCTTGCGCCAGCACACCACACAGCCGATAAAGTGGGCGCTGCCCGGCCCCATGACCATGATCGACACACTGTATGACAACCACTACAAAAGCCGCGAGAAACTGGCCTGGGAATTCGCCAAGATTCTCAACCAGGAAGCCAGAGAACTGGAAGCCGCGGGCGTGGACATCATTCAGTTCGACGAACCGGCATTCAATGTTTTCTTTGACGACGTGAATGACTGGGGCGTGGCTACCCTGGAAAGGGCCATCGAGGGCCTCAAGTGCGAAACGGCCGTCCATATTTGCTATGGCTATGGCATCAAGGCCAACACCGACTGGAAAAAAACCCTCGGTTCAGAATGGCGGCAATATGAACAGGCCTTCCCCAAACTGCAGCAGTCCAGCATCGATATCATTTCGCTGGAATGCCATAACTCCCATGTTCCGATGGACCTGCTCGAGCTGATTCGCGGCAAGAAAGTCATGGTCGGCGCCATCGATGTGGCCACCCATGTCATTGAAACACCCGAACAGGTCGCCGCCACCCTGCGCAAGGCACTGCAATTCGTCGATGCCGACAAGCTCTACCCTTGCACCAACTGCGGCATGGCGCCCCTGCCCCGCCAGGTAGCCAGCGGCAAGCTCAAGGCCTTGAGTGCAGGCGCAGCCATCGTCCGTCAGGAACTCGCTAACGCACGCTGAAATGAATGCAGCCACAGGACCTACCATGTTGCTTTCCGGTACGGCGATCGAGCCGTCGACTTTTCGCCAGGCACTCGGGCACTACGCATCCGGCATCACGGTGATTACATCGCACCATGAAGGTGAGCCGATCGGCTTCACCTGCCAGTCGTTCTACAGCGTATCGATGAGCCCGCCGCTGGTGTCATTCAGTGTGATGTCCAGCTCGGCCAGCTACCCGAAAATTCGCCAGGCTGGGCGCTTCACGGTCAACATCCTGTCAGGTGAGCAGGTCGGCATTTCCAACCAGTTTGCCCGGCGCGGCGCCAACAAGTGGCACGGCGTCGAATGGCAAGCATCGCCGTTGGGCAACCCGATCATTGCCGGCAGCCTGCACTGGCTTGATTGCGAAATTCACGCCGAACATGCCGCCGGGGACCACCTGATCGTGATTGGCGAAGTCAAAGCGTTGAACCTGCAGGCAACGGCTGCCACGCAGCCGCTGCTGTATTTCAAGGGGCAGTACTGCAACCTCGCCGCGCCTCACGCGGCTTGAGCCTCACCCCACTCACGGAAAACCCATCAAAGGAATTGTCAGGATCACGCAGCAGTGAAGAAAACCCGCCATTACTGCGTTGATCCGCCATTTTACTCATGATCGATTTACGCCACCTGCGAACCCTCCACGCGCTGCGTGAAACCGACAGCCTGCACGAGGCCGCCGAGCGCCTGCACCTGACCCAATCAGCCCTGTCGCACCAGTTCCGCGATATGGAAGAGCGCATCGGCATGCCACTGTTCGTGCGCAAATCCAGGCCGGTGCGCTTCACCAGCGCCGGGCTGAAGCTGCTGCAGCTGGCCGATCAGGTGCTGCCTCAGATCCGCAATACCGAACGGGACCTGGGCAAACTGGCCGGGGGCTGCGCCGGACGGCTGCACATCGCCATCGAGTGCCACAGCTGCTACCAGTGGCTGATGCCTTCAGTGGATGAGTTCCGCGGCGCCTGGCCTGAGGTGGAACTGGACCTCGCCTCGGGTTTTTCCTTCGCGCCACTGCCAGCCCTGGAGCGCGGCGACCTGGACCTGGTGGTGACCTCAGACCCGGTGACACTGCCGGGTATCAGCTACGTGCCGTTGTTCAGCTACGAGGCACTGCTGGCCATCGACAACCACCACGCCATGCGCCACAAGCCGTACCTGGAGCCCGCCGATATCGCCAGCCAGACACTGATCACCTACCCGATCGAACGCACCCGCCTGGACATCTTCACCCGCTTCCTCGACCCCGCCGACGTCGAGCCCGCACAGGTACGTACTTCGGAACTTACCGTGATGATGATGCAACTGGTTGCGTCCGGGCGCGGCGTCTGCTGCCTGCCCAACTGGGCCGTGCACGAATACAGTTCGCGCGGCTATGTAACCGCCAAGCGCCTTGGCGAACACGGCCTGCAGGCAAACCTTTATGCTGCGCTGCGCAGTGACATGCTGGAGGTGCCGTACGTGCGTGATTTTCTGCTCACGGCCAAGGACATCTCGTTCACCACGCTGGCAGGGGTCAGCGTGGCGTCAGGCCCGGTTCTCTGAAAGCCGGGCGTGCGTTTGCGAACCTCAGTGCCGGCCATGGCGCGCCATGCCCGTACCACCAACGAATCAGCCAGCCTTCGCCAACTGCACTTGCAGAAACGCCATCAGTGCCCCCGCCACAGGTGACAAGCTGCGCCCTTTGCGGGTGAGCATGCCGATGTGCCGTTCTACCTTGGGCTCCACAAGGGGCACGAACGCCAGTTTTTCGTTCTCCTGCGGAAAAGCGAGGTACGGCAAGGTACTGATCCCTACCCCCTCCTCCAGCATGGCGATCAACGAAATCATGTTGGAAATGAACAGCCGGCTATCGGCCAGCAAACCCTCGGCCTCGGTACCCGCCAGTAATTGCGAGGTACCGTTGCGGATCATCGGCACGCCCAGCAACTGCGCCCAATGCAGCTGCCCCCCCGCCTGCGCCAGCGGGTGGTCGCTGCGGCACACCACGCCAACCTGATCATTCACGATGGGGGCGAATTCGAGCTGGTCATCGTCCACCCACAGGCTGCTGATGCCGAAATCCACTTGCCCTTGAGCGAGCAACTGCTGCACACGTTCGGCCGTGCCGTCCTGAATGCTGACCTGCACATTGGGGTGCGCGGCCACAAAGCGGGCCAGCGGCCCTGGCAGCATTCGGCTGGCCACAGAAGGCACGGTGGCGATACTGACCTGGCCGATTTCATGCCGGGCAAACAGCATGGCTTCACGGGCAATACGGTCATGGTGCTCGATCAAGCCACGAAACAACGGGAGGCAATGCTCGCCATATGGCGTGAGCTCCACCCGGCCACCGCCCTTTTCGACCAGTGCCTGCCCCAGCTTCTGCTCCAGTTCACGCAGGGCCAGGGATATCGCAGGCTGGGTGCGAAAGGCCTGGCGGGCGGCCGCGTGAAAGCTCTTGTGTTCGGCGACCAGTACGAAGTAACGCAACTGCGCGATTTTCAGCTCGGGCAACATGGTTAGCATTCCTTATCAAAGCATTTTTTTTATTAATTTTTATTTGCTGCATATTGCTCGCATGATGAATGCCATGCAAACGGAGGCGTTCATCCATGTCACACAAGACCTACAACAACTACATCGATGGCCAGTGGTGTGAAGGCCACGCCACTTTGGGCAACTACAGCCCCTCGGACACTGGCGACCTGATCGGCCAGTACCATCAGGCCAGCGCCGAACAGGCCCGCCAGGCCATCCAGGCCGCCCGCGCCGCTCAACCCCTGTGGGCCGCCAGTGGTCTGGAAAGCCGCCAGCAAGTGCTGATGGCCATCGGCGACGAGCTGATCGCCCGCAAGGAAGAGCTCGGCGAACTGCTGTCGCGAGAAGAAGGCAAACCCTTGGCCGAAGGCGTCGGCGAGGTCAATCGCAGCGGCCAGTTCTTCCATTACTACGCCGCCGAAGTGCTGCGCCAGATGGGCGAGACTGCCGCCTCGGTGCGCCCTGGGGTCGACATCGAAGTGCATCGCGAACCGGTGGGTGTGGTGGGCATCATTACCCCATGGAACTTCCCCATGGCCACCGCCGCCTGGAAAATCGCCCCGGCCCTGGCCTTCGGCAACGCCGTGGTGTTCAAGCCGGCCAACCTGGTGCCGGCCAGTGCCTGGGCGCTCACCGAGATCATCAGCCGTCAGGGCCTGCCCAGCGGCACTTTCAACCTGGTGATGGGCAGCGGTGCCGACGTCGGCGAGGCCCTGATCCAGTCCGCCGAGATCGATGCCCTGACGTTCACCGGTTCTCTGCAGACGGGCCGACGCGTAGCGGTGGCCACCGCCGGTAACCTGGTGCGCTGCCAGCTGGAAATGGGTAGCAAGAATGCCCTGGTGGTCATGGACGACGCCGACCTCGAACTGGCCGTGGAATGCGCGCTCAACGGGGCCTTCTTCGGCACCGGGCAGAAATGCACCGCGTCGTCACGGCTGATCGTCTGCGACGGCATCCACGACCGCTTCGTCGAGGCGCTGCGCCTGCGCATGCGCCAGCTCAAGGTCGGCCATGCACTGGAGGCTGGCGTACAGATCGGCCCGGTAGCTGACGCGCGCCAGCTGGAACAGAACCTGGCCTACCTGCAACTGGCCCAGGCCGAAGGCGCCACCCTGATCGAAGGTGGCGAGCGCCTGCAACTGGCCTGCGATGGCTACTACATGCGCCCTGCCTTGTTCATCAACAGCCGCAACGACATGCGCATCAACCGCGAGGAAGTGTTCGGCCCTATCGCCTGCGTGATCCGCGTGCGCGATTTTGAAGAGGCGCTGGCCACGCTCAATGATACCGAGTACGGCCTCACCGCCGGGATCATCACCCAGTCGCTACGCCACGCCAGCCACTTCAAACGCCGCGCCCAGACCGGCTGCGTGATGGTCAACCTGCCCACCGCCGGCACCGACTACCACGTGCCATTCGGGGGCCGTAAAGCCTCGAGTTTCGGCCCTCGGGAACAGGGGCAATACGCTCGCGACTTCTACACCGTGGTCAAGACCACCTACCTGCGGCCCTGAAGGAATACATGCCATGCACGACCTCTTGATGATCGACGGCCTGCAGTACTCCAACTGGAGCCAGGAAATATTCCAGCAGATGCAGGCCGGTGGCCTGAGCGCGGTGCACGCCACCATCGCCTACCACGAAAACGCCCGCGAAACCCTGTCGCGCCTGGGCGAGTGGAACCGCCGCTTCGAGACATGGCCCGAGCTGATCCGCCCGGTACGCACGGCCAGCGACATCCGCCTGGCCCACGAGGAGGGCCGGGTGGGCATCTTCTTCGGCTTCCAGAACTGCTCGCCGATCGAGGACGACATTGCCCTGGTGGAGGTTTTCCGCCAGCTCGGGGTGTTCGTCATGCAGCTGACCTACAACAACCAAAGCCTGCTGGCCAGCGGCTGCTATGAGCGCGAGGACAACGGCATCAGCCGCTTCGGCCGCCAGGTGATCGCCGAAATGAACCGCGTCGGCATGCTCATCGACATGTCTCACAGCGCCGAGCGAAGCACGCTTGAGGCCATCGAACTGTCGAGCCGACCGGTGATCATCTCCCACGCCAACCCTGCCAGCTTCCACGCCGCCAAGCGCAACAAGTCCGATGCGGTGCTACGCGGGATCGCAGAGTCCGGCGGGCTGCTGGGGTTCAGCACCTACCCGTTCCATCTCAAGGGTGCCTCGGACTGTAGCCTGGAAAGTTTCTGCGACATGGTCGCGCGCACCGCCGACCTGATGGGTGTGGAGCACATCGGCATCGGCACCGACCTGTGCCAGGCGCAACCCTTGTCTGTGCTGGAATGGATGCGCAACGGCCGCTGGAGCAAGGACAAGGACTACGGCGAAGGCTCCAGGGACAACGCCAACTGGCCGGCGCCCTTGCAGTGGTTCCGCGACAGCCGCGACTTCCGCAACATTGCCCAGGGCCTGCGCGCCCGCGGCTTTGCCGAGCACGACGTGGGCAACATCATGGGGCTGAACTGGTTGCGCTTGCTGGAGACCGCCACCACGGCACAGGCCTGAACCCCTTGCACGGACAGCATCAACAATAAAAAAAATCGCAGGTTCCGGAGGTTTCATGAAAAACCCAACCACCTTGCAGGCCGACGGCCAGGCCATGGGCCTGCCTATGGCACGCGATATCGACTGGCCGTTGTTCCTGATCAGCGGCGGATTCCTCGGCGCCTTCCTGCTGGCGGCGCTGATCGACATCGACACCGTGTCGGCGCTGGTCAATACCCTGTTCGCCTGGTCGACAAAGGCCTTTGGCCTCTATTGGCAAGTGCTGATGCTGGTAACCTTCGCCGTCAGCCTGTTCATCGGGTTTTCCAGATGCGGGCGTGTACGCCTGGGCGGGGTCACCCAGCGCCCGGACGTCAGCACCTTCAACTGGATCGCAGTGATCATGTGCGCCTTGCTGGCAGGTGGTGGCGCCTTCTGGGCCGCTGCCGAACCCTTGATGCACTTTGCCAGCCCACCGCCCTTCTTCGCCGGCCTGCAACCGCACAGTGAAGCAGCGGCCACCGCGGCACTGGCGCAATCGTTCGTGCACTGGGGCTTCCTGGCCTGGGCCGTTCTGGGTAGCCTGCTGGCGATCGTGCTGATGCACCTGCATTACGATAAAGGCCTTCCGCTGGCGCCGCGTACCCTGCTCTACCCCCTGTTCGGCAAGCGAGCGCTCAAGGGCCCGATCGGCACCTTGGCCGACGCTGCCTCGATCATCGCGGTAGTGGCCGGCACCATCGGTCCGATCGGTTTCCTTGGCCTGCAGATCAGCAGCGCCATGCACGCCGTGTGGGGGTTGCCCAACACTATCGTCACCCAGTCGCTGACCATTGTCCTGGTCACCGCGATGTACACTGTCTCGTGCCTGGTGGGCCTCAAAGGCATCCGCTTTGTCAGCGAGATCAACGTCTGGTTGATGATCGGCCTGGCACTGTTCATGGTGGTATTCGGACCGACGCTGTTCATCCTCGGCGGTTTCCCGGCGGCCTTTGCCCTGCACGTGGAGCACTTCATCCCGCTGACGATGTTCCGCGCCGACCCCAAATGGCTGGACTGGTGGACGGTGTTCTACTGGGGCTGGTTCATCGGCTACGCGCCCATGGTGGCACTGTACGTCGCGCGGATCTCGCGGGGCCGCACCATCCGCGAGATCATCATGACGCTGTCGATCATCGCACCGCTGGTGACCATGTTCTGGTTCACCGTGGTAGGCGGTACCGGGATCGGCCTGGAGCTGCAAACGCCAGGCAGCGTCACCGCCCATGGCGCCAAGCCTGAAGACCTGTTGCTGGGAGTGACGCAGAACCTGCCACTGGGTGGCCTTGTCAGCGCGCTGTTCCTGTTCCTGAGTTTCATCTCGGTGGCCACCAATGGCGACGCCATGGCCTTCACCGTGGCGCTGGCGATGTCCAGCGACGATAAACCGAAGAAGTGGTTGCGCGGTTTCTGGGCAATCGGCATGGGCCTGGCGGCGGTGGTGCTGATCACCATTGGCGCAGGCGGTGTGACGGCCCTGCAATCCTTCATTGTCATCACCGCGGTGCCGGTGTCGCTGGTGATCCTGCCAGCCCTGTGGGATGCCGTGCGCATCGCTCGACACATGGCCCGTGAACAAGGCGTCTGAACATGATCCATCCAGGTACAACAACAATGCCCAACAGCGTGCCTGCAATACCCGCGTTGCGCCCTGCCAGCCAAGTCATGGACCTGGCCCGGCTGGGTAGCCACTTCCAGAGCCCGCTAAGCTTCGTGCGCAGCAGCATGCGGCGGATGATGCAACAGCGCTGGCAAATCCGGCGCAGCTGTTTCGACCTCGATGGCCAAGGCTTCGGCACTGCGATCTACCGCATCGAAACGCCGAACGGCCATTACCACTGCGTGATCTTCTCGGCCTACCTGCCGCCGGAAAAGCGCAGCGATCGGGTCATCGCCGACCAGTGGGACGTCAGCTTCGTGCTGGTGGCCGGCGATGTCGACTCGGCACAGCTGGCCGACCTGCAACGCAACGTGCCGCTGCAGGAAGCCGGCCGCTTCGATGCACGCGTGCTGGTGTTGTCGCGGGCCAACCGTAGCTTGCGCAATTTCGACCGGTTTCTGGCGGCGCTGGCAGAAGGTCGCCAGCCCGATCCACAGCAACTGGCTGAAGTCGGCTACCTGTATCGCACTACAGCTGTTTACGGTAACGGCAAGTTCGGCATCGCCGATTTTGGTTGCCTGCAAGATAACCCGGACTTCAACCAGCCGTTCAGCGCGCAGATGTTCACCGTCTACCTGCTGCGTCACTTCAGCATCGAGCAGATCAACCACATGGCCCAGGCACTCGCCCCGCAGCGGGCAGTGCAACTGGCCCCGGCCCTTCAACGCTACCTGGGGGTCGGCAACGCGACCGGGCTGGGAATGGCCCCTTTTCTGATCAACCACCCTCAACTGGTGGAGCACTGGATCAGTACGCGGGAAACGGCCCTGGCACTAGTACTGGCGCAGTCGGCGGAGCCCGACCAATTGGCACGCCTGCAGCAATTGCTGGCGCGCGCCCAGTTGCACCTGAGCCAGTCCCGGACCGAAGACCAGCGCCAGCATGAGCAGAACCTGCAAACCTTGGCCGAGCTTGCTTTACTGGCCACCTGGCTTGGCACGCAAGCCGACGGCGCGGGCCTTTGGCCGCGCCTGCTGGCCTGGGCGCAATTACACACGGGGGTGGGCTGCCAGGAGCTTCTGGTCAGCCTGCTGCTGGAGCTGTACCCCGAGCAGGTCACGCCCCTGGCCGAGCACATGGGGGTCAACGAAAGCTGGCAGCTGGACGCCCAGATGCCCCTTGGGCAACTGCGCCAGCTCATCGAGCAGCAGTATGGCTGGGCGTTGCGCTACGACTTCAGTGCTGCCGATGCGGAGCACTTCTTCTGGTACCGCTCAGCTGAAAAAGAAGAGCCGCGCCTGGGCATTCGCGCAGAGGAGCCAGGGGCCGAAAAAGAAATGCAGCTGGGTATCGCCCGCAATATCCAGCAGTGCCATAGCGCGCTGCTGGAGCACCTGCAACTGCAGCCTCAGGCGCTGACCGCTCACTTCCTGATCGCCCAACCGATGTTCAAGGGCGCGGTACGCCGCCTGCAAGGCATGGCAAAAACGAACTACGGTGAAATCCGTGCCAATCTGCTGGCCCGGGACATGCTGCCGATTCACCTGCTGCGCTGCAAACTGGCATTTTTCGGCGCGGGGAAATTCGACCCCAAGTCAAGCCGCTGGGTGCGTATCACGCTGTTCCAGGGCGCGCCGCTGGTCAGCGACATCGGTCAGCCGTTCGCAGACGACTGGAATTTCGCAGTCATGCCGCAAAGGGAGCTTTGACCATGCGCGTATCGCTTAACGAAATACAGGTGATGTGCCGCAAGGCATTCGAAGGCATGGGCTTCGCCCCGGGCGACTGCGAGGATGCCGCCGAACTCGTGGGCTGGTTGCAACTGCAGGGGCTCGATGGCGTCGGTGCACTGGAAAAGGCGTTGCGTTATCTGCAAGGCGAAGCTGCACGGCCATACGCCTTGTGCCATGAGGATAACGCCCTGCTGGTGATCGACGCCAAGGGCCAGAGCGTGTTGCGCTGCGCCGCCACGGTGGTGGAACTGGCGGCAGCCAAGGCCATGCGCTGTGGTCAGGCCGAACTGCGCATACGCCACTGCCACAACCGTTTGCTGTTGCTGGGCTACCTGAGCCGGGCAGCGGTGCAGGGACTGCACGTGCAAGCCCGCTGGGAGGACGCCCGCCAATGCCACTGGGCCGATTTTACCGCCGGCATGCCGCGCCCGGAACTGAGCAGTGAAACCCGGCCCCAGGCCATTGAAGCGGCCGCGCAGGACGTAACGGTGCTGTTCACTCGAGCAGGCCAGACCGCCCAGGCAATAACCGACCCGCAGCGCACACTGCAGCAAGGTTTTACAGTCGACGAACATACCTGGCAAAGGCTCAGGCAGCTGGCCGAACACATCCTTGTCGAGAGCACCGATGCCTCACGCCGCCACGGTGCAGGCGGCGGCAGCGACGCCGACTGAACACCCTTGCCACTGAGGAAACAACCCATGAAGCATGCGATAAAGACCGAGCTGTTCGCCTCCAGGGCGCCACTGGAATGGGCGGTCGTCGGCAACGGTACGTTGTACACGGCTCAGATCCCAATCGATACGCAGGGCCAGGTGGTTGCCGGCGGCATCGAGGCCCAGGCCCGCCAGACACTGGACAACCTGCGCCACACCCTGGAAGCCGCTGGCAGCTCGCTGGATGCCGTGACCCAGGTGCTGATCTACGTGACCGACCGCCGTTATCTGGCAACTGTAAATGCCGTGTACGCCGAGTATTTCCAGGCACCCTACCCCAACCGCGCGGCCGTAGTGGTGGCTGGCCTCGCCCGGGAAGAAATGTTGGTGGAACTGGTGGTCTACGCCTGCCTCTGACGCCCTGAAGGCGCCCGTCTCACGATATTCAGCGTTCGCGCAATCGAGTGCCGCCCGCGCGGCGCTCGATGCATGCCCCCTCCGCCCCACGTCATGCACCCGGAATATTCCCTTTTTCGCCCGCCAGGTACCGGCCTGCGCCCCATTTCGGTTCAAAACCCGCGCCCGGATCAAAAGCGCCCTTTTTTGATGCGCCGGCCCTTGCGGCCAGGCAGCTCACATCGGGTGTGCCCCTCACATATCCCGCCCCCCAGAGCCGCCAGGCGTATTCGGCACTTTTATTGCACAGACTGATTGTGCTCAACGCACAGGCAATCTACCGAGACCGAGGTTAACGCGAGACACAGCTCCCACTTACCCCAGCAAGGCAGCACCCTGAAAGACGCAGATGAACCGCAATGAAGCTGCCGGCAACGGCGGCAAGGAGTGGGTATGTCCCGGGCTTTTTTCAATGAAATGTACGAAGCGAACGGCAACTGCCGTCCGCATTACCAGGAGTTCGCCCGCTGGCTGGCCAACACCCCGCTGGAGTTGCTGGAACAGCGCCGGCGCGAGGCCGACCTGCTGTTTCACCGCGCAGGCATCACCTTCACCTTGTATGGCGACAAGCAGGATACCGAGCGCCTGATCCCCTTCGATATCATCCCGCGCAGCATCCGCGCCAGCGAATGGCGCACGGTCGAGCGTGGCTGCATTCAACGGGTACAGGCGCTGAACCTGTTCCTGCAGGACATCTACCACGACCAGCGCATTCTCAAGGCCGGCATCATCCCACCAGAGCAAGTGCTGGCCAACGAGGGCTACCAGATCGCCATGCAGGGCCTGGACCTTCACCGTGGGCTGTATGCGCATATTGCCGGTGTCGACCTGGTACGTGACGGCGATGGCAGCTACTTCGTGCTGGAAGACAACCTGCGCACCCCCAGCGGCGTCAGCTACATGCTCGAAGACCGCAAGATGATGATGCGCCTGTTCCCCGAACTGTTTGCCGCCCAGCGCATCGCGCCCATCGATCACTACCCCAACCTGCTGCTGGACACGCTCAAGAGCGCCAGCCCAATGGACAACCCCACCGCGGTGCTGCTCACGCCCGGCCGTTTCAACAGCGCCTATTTCGAGCATGCCTTCCTGGCGCGGGAAATGGGCATCGAGCTGGTCGAAGGCGCCGACCTGTTCGTGCGTGATGAGCATGTCTACATGCGCACCACTGCCGGCCCCCAACAGGTGGACGTGATCTATCGTCGCCTGGACGACGACTACCTCGACCCGCTGTCCTTCAACCCTGACTCGATGCTGGGCGTACCGGGGCTGATCTCGGTTTACCGCGCCGGCAATGTGGTACTGGCCAACGCCGTCGGCACTGGCGTGGCCGATGACAAATCCATCTACCCCTTCGTCGACGACATGATCCGCTTTTACCTGAGCGAAGAACCGATCCTGAACAACGTGCCGACCTGGCAGTGCCGCAAGCCGGCGGACCTGTCCCATGTACTGGCCCACCTGCCCGAACTGGTGGTCAAGGAAACCCAGGGCTCCGGCGGCTATGGCATGTTGGTCGGGCCCGCCTCGACCAAAGCCCAGATCGAGGACTTCCGCGCGCGCATCAAAGCCCGCCCGCACGCCTATATCGCTCAACCGACGCTGTGCCTGTCAACCTGCCCGACCTTCGTCGACAGCGGCATCGCACCGCGTCACATCGACCTGCGCCCGTTCGTGTTGTCAGGCAGTGAAACCCGCCTGGTGCCCGGTGGCCTGACGCGCGTGGCGCTCAAGGAAGGCTCGCTGGTGGTCAACTCGTCGCAAGGCGGCGGTACCAAGGACACCTGGGTGGTGGAGGACTGAGCCATGCTTTCGCGAACCGCTTCCGACCTGTACTGGATGTCCCGCTACCTGGAGCGTGCAGAAAACCTCGCACGCATGCTCGAGGTCAGCTACTCGCTATCGCTGATGCCCCAGGCCGGGCGCAGCGACGGCCATGCCGAACTGGCAATGTCGCTGATGGCCTCGGGCATGCTGGACGACTACCTGCGTCGGCACAAGGAACTCGACACCGAGCGCATGCTGCACTTCTTCGCCCTCGACGCCACCAACCCCAGCAGCATCTACTGCTGCCTGCAGGCCGCCAGGACCAATGCCCATGCAGTGCGCGGCCGTATCACCGCCGACATGTGGGAGAACATCAACGCCACCTGGATCGAAATGCGCAACATTGCCAGCAACGGCCTGGGTCGCTATGGCATCAGCCAGTTCTGCGACTGGGTCAAGGAACGATCGCACCTGTTCCGCGGTGCGACCTCCGGCACCATCATGCGCAACGACGCCTACAGCTTCATTCGCCTGGGGACCTTCCTGGAGCGGGCGGACAACACCCTGCGCCTGCTCGATTCGCGCTATGAAATGTTCGGCGAGGCCTCCGAAGAGGTCAGCGACGACTCTGCCCGCGGCTATTACCAATGGAGCGCCCTGCTGCGCGCGCTGACCTCGTACGAGGCCTTCAACGAGCTCTATCGCGCCGCGCCCAGTGCCCGGCCGGTGTCCGAGCTGCTGCTGTTGCGGGTGGACGTGCCGCGCTCGCTGCATGCCTGCATCGAGGAACTGGACCTGATCCTGGCGGGCCTGCCCGGCAGTACCGGGCGTGCCGCCCAGCGCATGGCCGCCGAACTGAACGCGCGCCTGCGCTACACCGCAATCGACGAAATCCTTGATGCAGGGTTGCACCCCTGGCTGAGCGACTTCATCGGCCGCATCAACCAACTGGGCCAGGCCGTCCATCACTCCTACCTGGAGGTTGTATGAAACTGTCCATTCGCCACGACACGACCTATAGCTATGCCAGCGACGTGTGCAACAGTATCCAGTTCCTGCGCCTGACACCGCGCAGCAGCGAACGCCAGCGTATCAATCAATGGCAACTGGACCTGCCCTGCAAGGTAAAGGGCCAGATCGACCCTTACGGCAACATCCTGCATGTGCTGACACTGGACAAACCCCATGGCCACCTGGCGCTTACCGCACACGGCCAGGTCGAGATCGACCCGGATTGCGAACACGAGACCGAGAGCCAGTCGCCCCTGCCGTTCCTGCGCGGCAGCCACCTGACGCAGGCCGACGACACCCTGACTGCTTTCGCCGTCCGGCAATGTGGCAGTCACCGCGACCGGGCAGCACTGATCGGGCTGATGCAAGGCCTGGCCGAGCACATGCCCTACAGCCCGGGGGCCACGTCAGTGGGCACCACGGCCATCGAAGCCTTCAACGGTGGCGCAGGTGTGTGTCAGGACCACACGCACGCCTTCCTGGCCTGCGCACGCAGCCTGGGGGTACCGGCACGCTATGTGTCCGGCTACCTGTGCACCGAGGACGAACAACACCTGGCCAGCCACGCCTGGGCCGAAGCCTGGGTCGACGATGCCTGGTACAGCTTCGACATTACCAATCGCCTGACCCGGCCAGAGCGTCACCTGAAGCTGGCGGTGGGCCTGGACTACCTCGATGCCTGTCCGGTCAGGGGCGTACGCCGCGGCGGCGGCGCCGAATCGATGCAGGCCAGCGTCCACGTGCATCGCCAGTGACAGGCTGGCGTCAGACCGGTCTTGCCGCGCGAGTGCGGCAAGACCCCTCCACACGCAACACAAGGGAAACCGCATGACTTACTGTGTCGCCATGCACCTGGAGGACGGGCTTGTCTTCATCAGCGACTCACGCACCAATGCCGGCATCGACCAGATCTCCACGTTCACCAAGTTGTTCGTCTTCAGCGTCCCGGGCGAGCGGCTGATCGTGCTGCAGACCGCCGGCAATCTGGCGACCTCGCAGTCGGTGGTAAACCTGCTGCAGCAACGCACCAAGGGCAACGGCCCCCACCTGCTGAACGTTGCCACGCTCTACGATGCAACGGTGCTGGTCGCCGACACCCTGCGCGAGGTGGTCAAAAGAGACCGCAGCAAGCTCACGGCCGATATCGACCTTAGCAGTTCATTCATCGTCGGCGGCCAGATAGCCGGCGGCCCCATGGCCATCTACAACGTGTATGCACAAGGCAATTTCTTCCAGGCCACACCGGACACCCCGTTTCTGCAGCTGGGTGAAAGCAAGTACGGCAGGCCAATACTCGACCGCAACCTGGATTACCGCACGCCGCTCGATGAAGCGCTGCGCTGCGGCCTGATTTCGTTCGACTCCACCATCCGCAGCAACCTGTCGGTGGGCATGCCGCTGGACTTGCTGGTGTACCGCAATAACAGCCTGGAAAGCATGACGCGCAAGCGCATTACCAGCGACGATGCCTATTACCAGCAGATTCGCAGGCAGTGGAGCGACGGCTTGAAAACCCTGCTGGCCGAACTGCCAGCGCCGCCTTATGGCTGAACAAGCAAACGGATCAGATCCTTTGCCTGTAGCGGCCCCTTCGCGGGCTTGCCCGCTCCCACAGGTACTGTGCAAGCCTTGAAGGCTGTGATGTCCTGTGGGAAAGGGCGAGCTCGCGAAGGGGCCGGTACAGGCAACACCTCAGTAAAGCCAATGTGTAATGTTCGAGACTCCGTGGGTTATCCTGCCCCTTCCCCCTGTCACGAGACTGCTGCTGGCGGCCCACAGACTGCACTGCAGGTGAAATCATGATTCACGGAAAAACCCTGGAAGCCTGGCAACAAAGCCACCCGATCATCGCCGAGCTGGTTGCCCTGAAGCAGACCAGCTGGTTCAACCCTGGTATCGCCAAGGCTGCAGAAGCCCTGCACGATGTGGGCCTGTCGGCTGCCGACGTGCAAGCGGCCAGCGCGCGGCTGCAGCGGTTCGCGCCTTACCTGGCCACCGTGTTCCCCGAAACAGCCGCTGCCGGCGGGGTCATCGAGTCGCCTGTCATCCCGCTGCCACAGCTGCGCCGGGTGCTTGTCGAAGAAGGATCACTGCAGAACGCAGGCAGCCTGTGGCTCAAGGCGGACAGTGACCTGCCCATCTCCGGTTCGATCAAGGCCCGGGGCGGTATCCATGAAGTGCTCAAGCACGCCGAAGACCTGGCCCTGGCGGCCGGATTGATCACGCCAACGGATGACTACACCAAACTGGCGAGCGACCAGGCCCGCGCATTCTTCAGCCAGTACACGATCGCCGTGGGTTCGACCGGCAATCTGGGGCTGTCGATTGGCATCATGAGCGCCAAGCTGGGTTTTAAGGTGAGCGTGCACATGTCGTCAGACGCCCGGCAATGGAAGAAGGACAAGCTGCGGGCCAACGGCGTGACCGTGGTAGAACACGCGTGCGACTACAGCGTAGCGGTCGAGCAGGGTCGCCAGCAGGCAGCCTCAGACCCCAATTGTTATTTTGTCGACGACGAAAACTCCCCACAGCTGTTTCTCGGCTATGCCGTCGCCGCCGAACGGTTGGCGCGGCAATTCGACCAGGCTGGCATCCAGGTGAACGCAGATCACCCGTTGTTCGTGTACCTGCCGTGCGGCGTAGGGGGCGGCCCGGGCGGTGTCGCATTCGGGCTGAAGCTGGTGTTCGGCGATGCGGTGCACTGCATCTTTGCCGAGCCCACCCACTCCCCCTGCATGCTGCTGGGTGTCTACACCGGCCTGCATGATGAAACCTGCGTGCAGGACTTCGGCATCGACAACGTCACCGCCGCAGACGGCCTGGCGGTCGGGCGCCCATCAGGGTTTGTCGGCAAAGCCATGCAGCGGCTGATCGATGGTTACTACACCGTGACCGACGAAGAACTGTACCGTTTGATGGTCATCGCCCATGAGCAGGACAAGGTCAAACTGGAACCTTCTGCCCTGGCCGGCGTACCCGGTATGCTACGGCTGCTGCAAGCCGGCGAGTACCTGGCTCGCCAAGGCTTCACCCCAGCCCGGCTGCAGCAGGCCACCCATCTTGTCTGGGGAACGGGGGGCAGCATGGTGCCGGAAGATGAGTTCAATGCCTATCTGGCAAAAGGGCGCAGCGTGCAGGCAAACGCGTAACCGCGAGCGCCGCTTCGCGGCGCCGTTGCAGTGCCTCAGGCCATCAGCAAGGAATGCCCACCCGCGGCCACACAGGTGCTGGCGTCGCTTTGGCCATATTGCGTTTTCGCGCCCACTGGGTCAGTGCGGCCATCAGGGCAAAGCCAAGCAGGATCATCACCGGATAGGCCAACAGCAACTCGGTCAGCGAATACTTCCAGGCCAGTGGCCGACCGACGCCCAGCATCGCTGCATATAACCAGGAAACACCTGACAGTGCACCAGAAAACAACGCAAACATCCGCACTCCTATATTCAGGTCAAGCAAAGAACCGGCCTTGAGCAAGGCAGGTAATACATAACGATGCAACAACATGCCATTGAAGGTCAGGAGCAAGACAATAATGACCTTGGCGTGAAGTTTGGGATTGGCAAAATAACTCATGCCTTTTTCAAGGTAATCGATACCAATGACCGCGGCACCGGTAAGCCACAGGAATATCAAGGCATTGGCAACGGACGCCTGCAATCGCGCCATGTGCTTACCGTCATGGCTGGCCTGTTGATGCCCCTTCAACAAGTCCCTGACCATCTCGGCATCACTGGTAAATACCAGGCCGATGGCGATACAACAGGCCAGTAAATGAACATAAATGACCGACAACCGCACCAGCTCCATGGATTCTTTCTGCCCGAACAGGCTAATAATTGTATTAAACTCCACGTCGAATTCTCCACGTAATGCATCAGCGCTAGATGGCCTTGCAACAAGCATGCGTACGACTTGATCGCACCGGGAAGACCAAATTCATATCGTTAATTGAAACAGCGAATGGTTACTCAATTGCACACAGTGGCTCAACCGTTGAGCCTCGGTTGGGCATGGCGTTACTCCATCGTCAGAGGTAAAAAAGCCCCGTGTGCATCCCTGCGATTCAGATCAAGTTGAACGTCCATTACGTTCTGGGGAGAGGTGCGAAGTGCGCTGCTTTAAGAACACACTTGCTGGCAAATATGAGCGACCCACTGGCAAATCGTTCATTTCTTGAGCAAAAGCACCGACCAGCGGTATTTAAAGCCGTATTAGTTAGTTTACTAACTTCTTGCAAGCTGACCGAATGGTAAGTTTCAAAGGCCAGTGGATCCAAACTTCGCGACAGGCCATTTAAGTGCTCTATTTCGCCGAGTGGGAACGAGTACCCTATCAATGCACCAGGAGCAACTGGCTCAACACCGCCCGCAGTTTTCCGGGTTTCACAGGTTTGTTCAGTAGCGGCGCCCCTAGCTTCTGCAATCCACGCCGGCACTGATCGCTGCGGTCTGCGGTAATGATCACTGCCGGTATGGCAGCCGCAAAATGCTCACGCAGGTACCTCACCACCTCGCAACCCACTACGCCATGGTCCAGGTGGTAGTCGGCCAGGATCAGTTCCGGGGCTCGCCCCTGCAACGCCAGCAAGGCGCCCTCCTGGTCAGTAGCCGTGACCACTTCGCACCCCCACTGCCCCAACAGCGCGCCCATGCTCTCGAGTATGCTCACTTCGTTGTCCAGTACCAGCAGGCGGCGGCCCGGCAGCGGATCACCGACGCTGGGCAGCGGCACAGCCTGGTGAACAGCCAGCGGCACTTCTTTGCCAAGAGGTACCTCGATGCTGAACACCGAGCCACGCCCTGGCCACGACCGCACCTGGATCCGATAACCGAGTATCTTGGCGATCCGCTCGACGATGGCCAGCCCGAGGCCAACGCCCTTGCGATCCGCTGCACGCCCCACATCCAGCTGATTGAACTCGAGGAATATGTCCTGCAGCCGGTCCTGCGCAATGCCCCGTCCGGTATCCCACACCTCCAGCCGCAAATGACCACCGCGGCGCCTTGCCCCGAGCAGGATCCGCCCCTCCTCGGTATACCGGCACGCGTTGCTGAGGAAGTTGCGCAGGATGCGGGTGAGCAACCGCAGGTCAGTGCTGATGGCGTAGTCGGCTATGCGTGCGTGCAGCTTCAGGCCCGCCGCCTCGGCCACCGGGCTGAACTCCGAGACCAGCGGCGCGAACAGCTCGTCCAGGCGGTACACGGCCACATCCGGCTTTACCGCCGCCTGGTCGAGCCGGGAAATGTCCAGCAGGTCGGTCAGCAGGTCTTCCGCGCCCTCCAGGGCCTGGTGGGTACGCTCCACCAGCACATGCTCGGCCTCTGGTAAAGGCCGCTCGCGCAAGGTCGAAATCAGCAAGCGCGCGGCGTTCAGCGGCTGCAGCAGGTCATGGCTGGCGGCGGCGAGGTATTTGTCCTTGCTGCGGTTGGCGGCTTCGGCGGCATCACGCGCCTCCAGCAACTCATCGGTACGCGCTGCGACCCGTTGCTCCAGTTCGTCATTGAGCTGCTGCAGGCGCTGCTGGGCTAGCTTGCGTTCGGTAATGTCGGCGACAAACCCCTCCACCAGCCCTTCATGGCCGGGTTTGAGCAGCAGGTTCATCAGCACATCGAGATGGCTGCCGTCCTTGCGCCGCAGACGGGTTTCGTAGCCGTGCAGGCTGTGCTCACGGGCGAGCACCGCGGTAATGGCCTGCAACTCCTCGGCACCGCCGTCGAACAGGTTGGCGGCCAGGTCCGTCAGGGAAAACAGCACCGCTTGCGGGTCGTCATAGCCGAGCATGCGCGCCAGCGCCGGGTTGGCGGCACGCATGCCGTCCTGAAGGCTGGCCTGGAAAATACCGTGCACGGCGTTTTCGAACAGCCATTTGTAACGGTTGCGTTCGGCTTCCAGTTCGTCCAGGCGGGCGGACAGCTCCGGGTAATGGCTTTTGCGCGCCGAGTGGTCACCCAGCCCCAGCAGCCCGGCCAACGCCCGCTGCTGCTCGTCAGAGGGCCTCGCCATAGACCACCTCGACATCACGCTGGCTGGACGCACGGGGGTTGGTGAGGATGCACGGGTCGTCCATCGCGTGTTGCGACAGGAACGGGATATCGGACGTGCGCACCCCGTGCAGGCCCAGGGTTTCATGGAAGCCGATGGCACGCTTCAGGGCAATCAGGTGCTCCACCAGCCGCCCGCAGATCTGCCGGTGATTGAGACCGCGGCAGTCGATACCGAACACCTCGGCGATCACCTTGAAACGCTCCGGCGCCGAGCTGTAGTTGAACGCCACCACGTGCTCCACCAGCACCGCATTGCACAAGCCATGGGGCAAGTCGAGGAAGCCGCCCAGGCTGTGCGACATGGCGTGCACTGCGCCCAGGATCGCATTGGAGAACGCCAGACCCGCCTGCATGCTGCCGAGCATGATCTTCTCGCGCAGCGCAATATCAGTAGGGTTGGCGATCATCTCCACCAGGTTGCCATTGATCAGGCGCATGGCTTCCAGCGCATGGGGATCGGTCAGCGGTCCGTGGCCGGTAGACACGAAGGCCTCGATGGCATGCACCAACGCATCGATGCCGGTGCAGGCCGACAGGAACGGGTCCATGCTCAGGGTGGTCTGCGGGTCGATCAGCGACACGTCCGGCACCACCGCCTTGCTGACGATGGAGAACTTCATGCGTTCCTGCTGGTTGGAAATGATCACGAACTGCGACACGTCCGCCGAGGTGCCGGCGGTGGTCGGGATCAGGATCAGCGGCGGGCTGGGCACGCGGATCATGTCCACGCCTTCGAATTCGAGGATGCTGCGCCCATGGGCCACCACGATACCGATGGCCTTGCCGCAATCCATCGGGCTGCCGCCACCGACGGCGACGATCACGTCACAGTGGTTCTGCCGATAGATCTCGGCGCCGAGCATCACCTCCTCGACCCGCGGGTTGGGTGACACCGCTGTATACAGGCAGTAGTCGATACCCTGGGCCTGCAGGCTGGCCTCCACATCCGCCACCCAGCCGGCGGCGATCACGCCAGGGTCGCTGACCACCAGTACCTTGCGCGCACCGAAGGTTTTGGCGTAATTGGCCACATTGTGCCGGCAGCCGGCACCAAAGATGATTTCAGGCGATACGAACTTGCGAAGGGGGCTGAAACTCTGGCTCATCGGTAAGCCTGTTCTTATTGTTCTGGAAGATAACCGCCAGCGTAAAGCATCCCACCACGAAAGCAACCAGACCAAAGCGGGGCTACCGGTCATTCTATCCAGGATTTGGCGCGGGCCACCTCCAGAAACGCCAGTACGTCCTCTTCGAGCCCCGGTACATCGGGGAAGCGTTGTGCCAGGCGGTCGATGACCGTTGCCACGGTACTGTGGCCGTCCAGCAGCTCCAGGACCCAGCCGGCACTGGCATTGAGCTCGATGATGCCCCCGGCGTACAACAGCACGTGGCAAGCCTTCTGTGGCTCCCAGTCCAGGCGCAAGCCTCGCCCCAAGGCAAGGGCCTGCTGGCGATCGATGAGGTTCACAGGCGCATGCTCCAGGAGGATCCGGCCACCGTGGCGATGGCCGGGCCGTCATCAACGGTTGGCGAAATACATCGTCACTTCGAAGCCAATGCGCAGGTCGGTATAGGCGGGTTTAGTCCACATAGGGCAAGTCCTCTTCTTGTGCCGGAGGATTCCGGTAGAAGCATTAATGCACGGGGGCGGACCGGACCGAATGCTACTTTGGAACGAGCTTGCGGGGTGCGTTGGTACGGGTAGGCCATGCATGTGCCGGCCCTTTTGCGGGCTCGCCCGCCCCCACAGGTTCTTCACCGGTTCTGGAACCAACGGTGAACCTGTGGGAGCGGGCGAGCCCGCGAAGGCCGCGACGCGGTCTAGAAGAAGCCCAGCGGATTGATGTCGTAGCTCACCAGCAGGTTCTTGGTCTGCTGATAATGGTCAAGCATCATCTTGTGGGTCTCACGGCCAACACCGGACTTCTTGTACCCCCCGAACGCCGCATGCGCCGGGTACAGGTGGTAGCAGTTGGTCCACACTCGCCCGGCCTTGATCCCGCGGCCCATGCGGTAAGCGCGGTTGATGTCGCGGGTCCACAGGCCGGCGCCCAGGCCGAATTCACTGTCGTTGGCGATCGCCAGCGCTTCGGCTTCGTCCTTGAAGGTGGTCACGCCCACCACCGGCCCGAAGATTTCTTCCTGGAACACGCGCATCTTGTTGTTGCCCTTGAGCAGCGTTGGCTGAATGTAGTAACCGCTGGCCAGGTCACCCTGCAGCCGCTCGGCACCACCGCCGGTGAGCAGCTGCGCGCCCTCTTCCCGGGCAATCTCCAGGTACGAAAGGATCTTGTCGTACTGTTGCTCGGACGCCTGGGCACCCACCATGGTTTCGGTATCCAGCGGGTTGCCGCGGGTGATCTTGGCGATCTTCTTCATCACCTCGGCCATGAACGGTTCGTAGATCGACTCCTGGATCAGCGCCCGTGACGGGCAGGTGCACACCTCGCCCTGGTTGAAGAACGCCAGCACCAGGCCTTCGGCAGCCTTCTCGATGAACGCCGGCTCGGCCTGCATGATGTCTTCGAAGAAGATGTTCGGCGACTTGCCACCCAGTTCGACGGTGGACGGGATAATGTTCTCGGCCGCGCACTTCATGATGTGCGAGCCCACCGGGGTGGACCCGGTGAACGCGATCTTGGCAATGCGCTTGCTGGTGGCCAGCGCCTCGCCGGCCTCACGGCCAAAGCCCTGGACGATGTTCAGTACGCCTGCCGGCAACAGGTCGGCGATCAGTTCGGCAAAGACGGTAATCGACAGCGGCGTCTGCTCTGCGGGCTTGAGCACCACGCAGTTGCCAGCGGCCAAGGCCGGGGCGAGCTTCCAGGCGGCCATCAGCAGCGGGAAGTTCCATGGGATGATCTGCCCCACCACACCCAGCGGCTCGTGGATGTGATAAGCCACGGTGCCTTCGTTGATCTCGCCTACGCCACCCTCCTGGGCGCGGATGCAACCGGCAAAGTAGCGGAAGTGGTCCGCTGCCAGCGGCACGTCGGCATTCAAGGTTTCGCGTATGGCCTTGCCGTTGTCCCAGCTTTCGGTAACCGCCAGCACTTCCAGGTTCTGTTCGATGCGGTCGGCAATTTTCAGCAGTACCCGCGCACGGTCTTGCACCGAGGTCTTGCCCCAGGCTTCGGCGGCGGCATGCGCGGCGTCCAGGGCGCGCTCGACGTCCTGGGCCGTGGAGCGCGGGAATTCGGCAATCGGCTGGCCATTGACCGGCGAGCTGTTGGTGAAGTACTGGCCAGCCAACGGCTGCACGAACTCGCCACCGATGAAGTTGCCATAACGGGGTTTGAAGGATACGACGGCGCCTGGAGTTCCGGGTTGTGCGTAGATCATGCTGAGCCTCTGCGGGTCGGTGCCTGTCCCACGACAGGCGATGCACCGATAGTAAGAAGCCCCGCGTGCCGGGCGAATGCATCGTTGGCAGCGGGGCTCTCGTCATTTGGTAGTAGGGCCGCTTGCCACCGATCAGCGGCAGCAAGCGGCAGTAGGCAGGCGTTATGGCTTGACGCTTGCCGTTTGCTGCAACTGCTTGGGCAACTTGAAGGTCCAGAGCATGCCGCCCTGGTTGAAGTCCTTGACCCGTTTGGCCACTTCGCCGCCCCACAGCGGCACCGCGCCGCCCCAGCCGGAGACCACCGAAACGTATTGCTCGCCGTCCATTTCCCAGGTGACGGGCGAGCCGAGCACGCCTGAGCCGGTCTGGAATTCCCAGACCTTGTCGCCGGTCTTGGCGTTGAATGCCTGCAGGAAGCCCTCTGGCGTGCCCGTGAACACCAGGTTGCCCTTGGTGGTCAGCACACCGCCCCACAGCGGCGCGTAGTTCTTGTGGCGCCACACTTCCTTGCCGCTGACCGGGTCGATGGCACGCAGCACGCCGATGTAGTCTTCATTGAGCGGCTTGATGGTGAAGCCGGCACCGAGGAACGCCGCACCTTTCTTGTAGGCGATGCCTTCGTTCCAGATGTCCATGCCCCACTCGTTGGACGGCACGTAGAACAGCCCTGTGTCCTTGTTGTAGGCCATCGGCATCCAGTTCTTGGCGCCGAGGAAGGCCGGCGCGACGAACACCGAGCTGCCCTTGGCCTCGCTGCCGGGTGCGCCCGGGCGGCTGGCGTCGTTGTAGATCGGCCGGCCGTCCTTGTCCAGGCCAGTGGCCCAGGTGATCTTGTCAACGAAGGGGAAGCCGCGGATGAACTTGCCGTTGGTGCGATCGAGCACGTAGAAGAAACCGTTGCGGTCGGCCGTAGCGGCAGCCTTGACCTCCTTGCCGCCGTCCTTGTAGTTGAACGAGATCAGCTCGTTGACGCCGTCGAAGTCCCAGCCGTCATGCGGCGTGCTCTGGAAGTGCCACTTGATGGTGCCGTCGTCCGGGTTCAGTGCCAGGCGTGAGGAGGAGTACAGGTTGTCACCGGGGCGCAGGTGCGAGTTCCACGGCGCCGGGTTACCGGTACCAAACAGGATCAGGTTGGTTTCAGGGTCGTAGTAACCGCCCAGCCACGGCGCGGCGCCGCCGGTCTTCCACAGGTCGCCAGGCCAGGTCTTGCCCGCCTCACCGCCGGAAATACCGTTCTCGATCGCCTTGCCATCCTTGTACACATAGCCCATGTGCCCTTCCACGGTGGGGCGCATCCACAGCAGCTCGCCGTTTTCCGGGTTGTAGGCCTGGATCTTGCCCACCACGCCGAACTCGCCGCCGGCAACGCCTGTGATCAGCTTGCCATTGACGATCATCGGCGCGGCGCTGATGGAGTAGCCTTCTTTGTGGTCGGCGACCTTCTTGCTCCAGACCACCTTGCCGGTGTCCTTGTTCAGGGCCACCAGCTTGGCGTCCAGCGTGCCGAAGAACACCAGGTTGCCGTACAGCGCGACGCCGCGGTTGATCACGTCGCAGCAAGGGCGGATGTCATCCGGCAGACGTGCATCGTATTGCCACAGTTTCTTGCCGGTGCGGGCATCCACGGCGAACACCCGCGAGTAGGAGCCGGTCAGGTACATCACCCCGTCCTTGATCAGCGGTTGGGCCTGCTGGCCGCGCTGCTTCTCCCCACCGAAGGAGAACGCCCAGACCGGGCGCAGCTCCTTGACATTATTGACGTTGAGCAGGTCCAGCGGGCTGTAGCGCTGGCCCTGCACGCCCAGGCCATTGGTCACGATCTGCTGCGGGTTCTTCGGGTCCTGGAGGATTTCTTCATTGCTGACAGCGGCGTGAGCCGCGCCGGCAAGCAGCATGGCGCTGAGCACCAGGCTCACGGCGAACAAGGGGCGACGTGGGGATCGGGTCATGACGGCTACCTTTGGTTTTTTTGTTGTGCCCGGGAAAATTTCCCGGTGTGTCGGGAATTCTTGGTCCCGACCCGATTGCCAACAATTGCTCGCAGTGCGGAGTTTTCTAGTTCCTTGGTAGCGGCCTGAGCGATGGGTGGGCGGCACGGGGGCTGACAGGCACAAAAAATGTCATGGCAAGCGCTGCAACTGCTGGCGCTCGTAACGCGGGTACAGGTGGCTGACACTGCGGATCAGCTCATAACGCGTCAGGCTTATCCCGGCAAACCGTTCGGGAATGGGGCTGCGGATCATCTCGGCCATGTCGTCACCGCGCGCCGCGCCATCGCGCATCAGGCCATCGAGCCAGCCCAGGTAGTCACGCATCTGCACGAACGGCTGCGCATCACTGGCCAACGGGCCATGCCCGGGTACAAGCTGTTTCCAGGGCAGTGCCTGCAGGGTATCCAGGTCCTTGAGCCACACGTCCAGCCCCGGGCTGTTGGGCGTGGTCAGGGCGCGTTGGTAGAACACCAGGTCGCCAGCAAACAGCACGCCGGTCTTTTCATCGAAAATCGCCAGGTCGGCACCCGTATGCCCGCCCAGCCCCAGCAACCTCAGGCGGTGCCCGCCCACCTCATGCACCCCCGGCTGCAGCACCCGGGTCGGCAGCACCACCTCGGTACCACGCATCCAGTCGCCGACCAGGCGATACATGTTCTCGGCCATGGCATCGCCTTGCTGGCGCAGCAGGTCGCGGGTGCCGGCCAGGGCACCGATCGGCACATCGGCAAAGGCCTGGTTGCCCAGCACATGGTCCGGATGATGATGGGTCAGCAGCACCTCCACTACCGGCTTGTCGGTGAGGGTGGCAATTACCTTGCGCAATGCCTCGCCATAGCCCTTCGACGGCCCGCTGTCGATCACCACCACACCGCTGTCGGTGACGATGAACGCGGTGTTGACCACATTGCCGCCATTGGCCTTGGCGAAATTGTCGGTGCTGCCTTCCAGCAACCAGGTGCCCTCGGCGATCTGCCGGGGGGTGAGCCGGTACGCCAGATCAGCCTGGGCCGGCAGCCCCATGCACAGCAGCAACAACAGGATCCAACGCATGATGGTGCCTCGGGTCAGGGTGAAATCAGACAACGCGCTCAGGGCAGCGCCGCCTCGAACTGGTTGCCGCTGTTGTCCCGCAACAGCAGCCGTGTTGGCCCGGGGCCCTGAATGTCAAAGCCCAGGTTGGGGTTTTCGCTGACCGCCGGGTACAGCTCCAGGCTGGCCAGGCGCTGGCCATCTGTACCTTGCAACTCGGCATGGTTGAGAAAGAACTCAGGAATGCCGCTGACCAGGCCGTTATCCATGGGGTGGGCCACCTGCAGGCGCAGGCGGCTGCTGTCGCCACGCGGGTAGCGCCCGCCCAGCACCTCCCCGAGGTGCTCCTCCCAGCCGGGCTGGGTGCGCACCACGCTGGGTGCGGTACAACCGCCGCCGGCAGCATCGATCAGGGTCGAACCGACGTGCCACAGGCCATCGCGTGTCAGTACGGCGGCGCGCAACGGTGTGGCCTGTTCGATGCGGATGCGGATCGACAACCAGGGCAACACGCGCTCACCGGGCTGAAAGTCGACGATGCGCGGCAGAGGGTTCAGCTCTGCCCAGGCAATTATCCGCACCACCTCGCCCGTGAACGCCCGGGCGTCGATCTCCAGCGGTACCTGCCGTGCATCCTCGGCAAAGGGCGGCGCCAGAAGCTTCACACGGTCATCGAACACGAACGCCGCCTGCCCCAGCAACTGCTTGTGGTAGAAGTCCCACATCACGGAAGGCACCGGGTCTGTGTGGGTGCCTTGTGTCGCAGCCTGGGCGGCCCAGGGCATCCAGCAGGCCAGCAGGAAAGTTGCTCGCCAGTTCATGGCCACTCCTATTGATACATCTCCGGGACCTCGTAACGCAGGCCGTATGCGGCATACATCGCCTTGAGCCGGCCATCGCGAATCATCGCTTCCATGGCCTCCTCCACCGCGTAGGCCAACTGCCGGTTGCTTTCATGCACGGCCATGCCGATTTCCCAGGCCTGTTTGCCGAGGTTCGGGTAGGCGTTCTCTGCCAAGGCCAGTTGTGGGTCGGCGGCCTGGTGCAGCTGCCAGTCAACCTCGCCGCGCATCGCCATCACTGCGTCCACCTGGCCGGCCTGCATGGCAGCGAACGCCTGCTGCACGCTGGGGTAATGGTGGGTCCTGGCGCTGAGCATGCCGTTGAACACCGATGTCAGGTAGAACGACGGCACGCTGTCCACCTCGACCCCGATAGGATGCTGCTGGAATACCGCGACACTGGCCACCGAGGCCAGGCGACGGCGATCGTAGGCCACCTGCCAACGCTCCTGCTGATAGGGGCCGAACATCACCACCTGGGCGTTTTCCAGCTCCCCCAGCTCGTTGCGCCGCTGCGCGTAGGCGCGATCGTAAGGCACCCGCATCATCAGGTCGGCCAATTGCTGATGACGCAGCGGGCTGCCACGCCAGATGTAGTCGCGCAGGTCATCGTCGAGCTTTTCTCCGGGTGGCGCCCAGATCAGTTGCAGGCGTACCCCCAAGGCCGTGGCCAGGGCCTGCGCCAGCTCCACATCGACACCACGCGGCTGGCCGTGGTCCTGAAAACTGTAGGGGGCGAAATCCTTGTACACCGCCACCTTGAGCTCGCCGGCGGCGATGATCGCGTCATAGTTGCGCACCTGCGCCTGGGCCGCCGCGCACCACAGCAGCAGGCCACTCAACAGCACCGCCCACAGACGCATGGCCGTCACTCCTCGACGTGCACGCTGTCCAGGTAGGTGCGCACCGCCCACAGGGCTTCCTGGCTGAGGTAATCGGCCATCTTCGGCATGTACACGCGGCCGTCGCGAACCGCGCCGTGGCGGACCCGCTCGACGAACCATTCATCGCCGGCATCACCCGCGTCGAGCATGCGCAAGTCAGGCGCGATACCACCGGACTTGGCCTCCAGGCCATGACAGGCAGCGCAGTTCTGGTTGTAAGCCGAGGCGCCGATTTCCACGGCCTTGTCGTGCTCGGGCGAGCTGCGGTACGGGTTGACCGCGGCCCAGCCGTCGCCGTCCAGGCTCACGCCAGTGTCCTTGATCGGGGTCAGGCCCTTGGTCTCCACTGCCTGGGGCACCACGTTGCCATGGGCCCAGGCTGTACCGGTCAGCACGGCTGCGGCCAGCAACCCAGCAGCAAGCAACACATTGCATTTTGTTGTCATTGTTATGCCCTCACCATTGCACACAAAGCCTCAACCACAGAGGCCGTGCCGCCATCTTAGAAACAGCCCGCGGGCGGCCGAATGCTGCTTTGGTGGCCGGGCCTTAATCCCTTGGTAGTAGGGCTTGTGGCGAAGGGCCAATTGAGGTGCCGCGCGGGAACTATTCCCGGCAAGGGCGGGACTTTTTCCGTATCCCGTGACAGCCGCTGCGCCCCACCCTGTGCAGGCCAAAACCTCCACTGGGAACTGCAACCATGACAATAAGATCGCTACCCGCCCTTTCCCCGCTGGCCCTGAGCATGCGCGTCCTGCTGATGGCCGGTAGCCTGGCCCTGGGCAATGTGGCAACAGCGGCGAGCACACCCGCTGCACCTGCCGGCAAGAACGTCACCTGGGAAGACATCGCCAATGACCACCTGACCACCCAGGACGTGCTGCAGTACGGCATGGGCACCAATGCCCAGCGCTGGAGCCCGCTGGCCCAAGTCAATGACAAGAACGTGTTCAAGCTGACCCCGGCCTGGTCCTACTCCTTCGGCGACGAGAAGCAGCGCGGCCAGGAATCCCAGGCCATCGTCAGCGATGGCGTGGTCTACGTCACCGGCTCGTACTCGCGGGTATTCGCCCTCGATGCCAAGACCGGCAAACGCCTGTGGACCTACAACCACCGCCTGCCCGACAACATTCGTCCCTGCTGCGACGTGGTCAACCGCGGCGCGGCGATCTACGGTGACAAGATCTACTTCGGCACCCTCGATGCGCGAGTCATCGCCCTCGACAAGCGCACCGGCAAAGTGGTGTGGAACAAGAAGTTCGGCGACCACGGCGCCGGCTACACCATGACCGGTGCGCCAGTGCTGATCAAGGACAAGACCAGCGGCAAGGTGCTGCTGATCCACGGCAGCTCCGGCGATGAATTCGGCGTGGTCGGCCAGCTGTTCGCGCGCGACCCGGACACCGGCGAAGAAGTGTGGATGCGGCCCTTCGTCGAGGGCCACATGGGCCGCCTGAACGGCAAGGACAGCACCCCGACCGGTGACGTCAAGGCGCCGTCCTGGCCAGACGACCCAACCACCGAAACCGGCAAGGTCGAAGCCTGGAGCCACGGCGGCGGTGCCCCTTGGCAAAGCGCGAGCTTCGACCCCGAAACCAACACCATCATTGTCGGCGCTGGCAACCCCGGCCCTTGGAATACCTGGGCGCGCACGTCGAAGGACGGCAACCCGCATGACTTCGACAGCCTGTACACCTCCGGCCAGGTCGGCGTCGACCCGAGCACCGGCGAGGTCAAGTGGTTCTACCAGCACACCCCCAACGATGCCTGGGACTTCTCCGGCAACAACGAGCTGGTGCTGTTCGACTACAAGGACAAGAACGGCAACGTGGTCAAGGCCACCGCCCACGCCGACCGCAACGGTTTCTTCTATGTGGTTGACCGGAACAACGGCAAGCTGCAGAACGCTTTCCCCTTCGTCGACAACATCACCTGGGCCAGCCATATCGACCTGAAGACCGGGCGCCCGGTGGAAAACCCCGGCCAACGCCCGGCCAAGCCGCTGCCGGGTGAAACCAAGGGCAAGCCGGTGGAAGTCTCGCCACCGTTCCTGGGCGGCAAGAACTGGAACCCCATGGCCTACAGCCAGGACACCGGGCTGTTCTACATCCCCGGCAACCAGTGGAAAGAGGAATACTGGACCGAGGAAGTGAACTACAAGAAGGGCTCGGCTTATCTGGGCATGGGCTTCCGTATCAAGCGCATGTACGACGACCACGTCGGCACGTTGCGCGCCATGGACCCGTCCACCGGCAAACTGGTGTGGGAACACAAGGAGCACCTGCCGCTGTGGGCCGGGGTGCTGGCAACCAAGGGCAACCTGGTGTTCACCGGTACCGGCGACGGCTTCTTCAAGGCCTTCGACGCCAAAACGGGCAAAGAGCTGTGGAAGTTCCAGACCGGCAGCGGCATCGTCTCGCCGCCCATCACCTGGGAACAGGACGGCGAGCAGTACATCGGCGTGACCGTGGGCTACGGCGGTGCAGTACCACTGTGGGGCGGCGACATGGCCGAGCTGACCAAGCCGGTGGCTCAGGGTGGTTCGTTCTGGGTGTTCAAGATCCCGAGCTGGGACAACAAGACTGCACAGCGTTGACCTGCAGCGGGGAGCGGCCTGCGCCCCTCCCCGTTTCTGCCCTTCTCCTGCCCAGAGGCTTTTGCCATGAATTACCTGCCCTTTACCTTGCTGCTGGCGCTATCCCCTGCCTTGGCAGTGAGCGCCGACGACGCCGGCAACGATACCCCCTTGACCATCAACGGCTGTGTGATTGCCGAAGCCAGCCAGTGCCCGGGGGCCAACCTGCGCGGCGCCAACCTGGCCAACCAGGACCTGCGCAAGATGAACCTGGCCGGTGCCGACCTGCGCGATGCCGACCTGCGTCATGCCCAGCTGGACCTGGCAAATCTGGAAAAAGCCCGCCTGCAAGGTGCCAACCTGACCCGCGCCAGCCTGCAACAAAGCAATCTGCGCCTGGCCGACCTGAGCAACAGCAAGCTGGTGGCCATTCAGGGCTGGGGCTTGTTCGCCCAGGGCGCACAGTTTGAAAAGGCGGACCTGCGCGCAGCCTACCTGCAGTTCGCCAGACTGTCCGGGGCAAAGCTGCAGCAGGCCAACTTGCAGGCGGCGGACCTGGAGATGGCCTGGTTGAGCAAGGCTGACCTGCAAGAGGCCAACCTGGGCGATGCCAACCTGCAGGAAGCCAAGTTTGGCCAGAGCAACCTGGCACGCGCCGATTTGCGCGGGGCGCGGCAGCATTACGGGAATTTTCAGGAGGCCAACATGGAGGGGTGCAAGGGGTGCCCTGAGACCTGGGACAAATGAGGCCTGTAGGAGCGGGTTTACCCGCGAAAGGGCCGGGCCTGCTGGCCAATCTCCACCCGCCGTTCACCGTTGCCGCAGCCACCGTATTCGCGGGTAAACCCGCTCCTACACACATAGATCGGTGGTGGACACGCATCGGTGGTTGGGCGCAGGCCGCCGTGTAGGAGCGGGTTCACCCGCGAAAGGGCCGGCCCTGCTGGCCAATTTCCACCCGCCGTTCGCCGTTGCCGCCGTCATCGTATTCGCGGGTAAACCCGCTCCTACACCGGATTGGTGGTGGGCGCACATCGGTGGTTGTACACAGGCCGTCCGTAGGAGCGGGTTTACCCGCGAAAGGGCCGGCCCTGCTGGCCAATTTCTGCCCGCCGTTCACTGTTGCTGCCGCTACAGTATTCGCGGGTGAACCCGCTCCTACACCGGATCGGTGGTGGCCGCACATCGGTGGTTGTACACAGATCGGTGGTGGACACATTCCGTTGTGCGCGGTGGGCTGCGACGCTGCCCCAACAGGTGCAATGAAATACCTCACCCCGCCACCCGCACCACCCCCAGGTCAATCCCCAGATGCACCAGCTCGGCATGCGAGCTGACCTGCAACTTGCTCTTGAGCAAGGTCAGGTGGTTGGACACGGTCTTGGCACTGATACACAACTGCTCGGCAATCACCCGCGCCGGGGTACCCTTGGCCAGCATCGTGAATATCTCCAGTTCGCGCTGGGTCATGCGCTGCAACCGGGGGTCACTGGTACTTTGCTGTGACAGGCAAGCCAGCTGGGTGGCCAGGGGCTGCTCGATGTAGGCATGCCCGGCCAATACCCGCTGCACCGCCTCGATCAGCACCTCGGGCGCAGAGTTCTTGGTCAGGTAGCCCGAAGCCCCCGCATCCAGCGCCTGGCGCACCAGCGGCAGCTCGTCGTGCATGCTGAAAAACAGCACCCGCAACTGCGGCAGGCGCTGGCGCAGACGGCGGGTGGTTTCCAGGCCACTGATACCGGGCAGGCCAAAATCCATGATCACCAGGTTGGGCACCTGCTCCTGTACCCTGGCCAGCGCCTCTTCACCACTGGCGGCCTCACGCACCTGCACCAATGGCAGCACCGCCCGCAGCAAGCTGGCGTAGCCCTGGCGGACCACGGCGTGGTCATCGACCAACACGATATTCATCACACCTCCTCGGGAATGTTAAGGGCCAGCGCCCAGCCACCGCCCGGGCGGCTGAAAATGCGTAACTCCCCCCCAAGGCTGCGGGCGCGCTCGGCCATCGAGTGCAGGCCTACCCCTGGGCGCTGGGGCTGGTGGGCGCCGCAGCCGTTGTCGCGAATGAACAGGCGCAAGCCCTTGCGACTGCGCTGCAGGCGCACCCGCACCTGGCTGGCACCGGCATGCCGGGCGACGTTGGTCAACGCCTCCTGCAGCAAGCGGTACAAATGCGTTCTGCTCGGCCCAGTCAGCGCCGGCAAGTGCTCGCCAACCCGCAGCCGGCATTCGATGCCCTGGCTGGCCTGCCACTGGCTCACCAACAGCCCGAAGGCCTCGGCCAGCGGCATGTAGTGCAGCGCCACCGGATACAAGTTGTGCACCAGCGCGCGAAAACCTTGCTGCAGGCGCTCGCAATTGAATTCAAGGGCCTGCGCCGTCTGCGTCACCACTTCAGGCTGTTCGGCCACCATACGCAGCAGGCATAGCTGGGCACGCATGCCTGCCAGGTATTGCCCCAGATCATCGTGCAGGGTCTGCGCCAGCTGTGTACGCTCCTGCTCCTGCACTGCCAGCAGGGCCTGGGTCAGCTGGGTATTGTCGGCCTGGGCCTGCTCCAGGGCTGCGGCCATGCGGTTGAAATGTTTGGCCAGCTGGCGCGCTTCCGGCAGGCCGGCTTCGCGCAGGCGTGCCGTCAATTGCCCGCCTGAGACCTGGTGCAAGGCGCCCAGCAGCTCATCCAGCAGGCCCATGGCCCGCCGTACCGCCCAGCGGATGGTCAACAGGCTAAGCAACAACGCCAGGCCACAAACGCCAAGCAGTTGTTGCAGGGAGTCCCAGACTTCATCGATTTCATCCCGCGCATCCACGGCAATCAACACGCGACGGCCATCACTCAAGTCCAGCAGCCGGCTGCTTTGGTAGCGCTCGCCGAACAACTGGCGGCCGAGCCAGGCATCGATACCGGCTTCTTGCGGCAGCCTTGGCACCTCACCCGCTGCCAGCCAATGCACCCGCACATGGCGCAGGCTCTTGGTCAAGCCGGGCTGCAGGTTTGCCGGGTCGCGTTCGGCGGTGTCGCCCAGGTATGCCACCACGGCTTCGGCTGACTGCAACTCACGCTCGACGTCGGCCACCGCCTGGTGCAACAGCACCCCGGCACAAGCCAGCGTCACCAAGGCGAAGCATAACGTGACCCAGAGGTTGACTCGCCACAGGGCCGACAAGTTGACAAGGCGCACAAGCGGTTCTCCTCAGGCTGTTGTGGACCATCGTAAAACTGCAGCCTGCGCACTGAATTACTACCTTGGTACCGGCCGAGCGCTACTTTCTGCATATTCCCCCCTCCCGGCGGGCTTCCTATGCTGGCGCCATCTGCCGTGGAGTGTGTTATGCGCCAGCCTGCCCACCTTGCCTTGACCTGCCTGCTGGCCTTGGCCGCAACGCTGGCTACGCCCCTGGCGCCCGCTGCTCAGGGCCAGGCCGCAGCCCCGCTGCACATACGCATCGGCTACCTGGGCTATCGCCCCGCCGCTGGCCCGCTGCTGTCCAACGTCATCCCCGAACCCGGCGATGCCGGGCTACAAGGTGCCGAACTGGCCATTGTCGACAGCAACAGCACCGGGCGCTTCCTGAAGCAGCAATTTCAGCTGACCAGCGCCAATGTCGACAGCCCCGAGGCCCTGCTGCAAGCCGCCAGGGCCCAACATGAACAAGGCCTGCGCCTGTTCGTGGTAAATGCCCCGGCCGCCAGCCTGCGCGCGCTGTCTACCGCCCTGCCCGACAGCCTGTTGTTCAACGCCGGCAGCCCCGACGACAGCCTGCGCAGCAGCCAGTGCCTGAGCAATGTCCTGCACAGCCTGCCGAGCCGGGCCATGCTGGCCGATGCCTTGGCGCAGTTCCTGGTACTGCGCAAATGGCAACGGGCATTGCTGGTGGTCGGCCAGACCCCGGACGACCAGGCTTACGCCGCTGCCCTGCGGCGGTCGGTGAAGCGCTTTGGCGTGCAACTGGTCGCGGAAAAAACCTGGACCTTCGACAACGACCAGCGCCGCAGCGCCCAGGCCGACATGCCGCTGTTCACCCAGACAGCCGAATACGACGTGGTACTGGTGGCCGACGAGCGCGGTGACTTCGGCGAGTACCTGCCCTACCAGACGTGGTATCCACGCCCGGTGGCCGGTACCCAGGGCCTGACCCCCACGGGCTGGCACAAGACCGTGGAAACCTTCGGGGCGGCGCAGTTGCAAAAACGCTTCGAGGCCCAGGCCGGGCGCTGGATGAATGACCGTGACTTCGCCGCCTGGATGGCTGTGCGCAGTGTCGCCAGTGCGGCCAGCAAGCTGCGCCTGGCCGAACCTCGCGCGCTGCAGCAACTGCTGCTCAGCGAGCAGTTGCCGCTGGACGGCTTCAAGGGGCGCAAGCTCAGTTACCGCCCGTGGAACGGCGAACTGCGCCAGCCGATCCCGTTGGTTCAGCCCCGCGCCCTGGTCAGCACCTCGCCGCAGGAGGGCTTCCTGCATCCCTTCAACGAAATGGACAGCCTGGGCTATGACAAGCCCGAAGTGACGTGTAGCTACCCCTGACCCGACAACCACAACAATAAGGAATCCGCCATGCGCCTCCCCCTCTTCCACCGGGCCCTGCTTTACCCCAGCCTGCTGTCGGGCGCCCTGGCGCTGGCCAGCAGTCACGCCATGGCTGCCACCGCCTGGGTCTCCAACGAGAAGGACAACAGCCTCAGCCTGATCGACCTGCAAACGCTGGAAGTCACCGAAACCCTGCCGGTGGGCCAGCGCCCGCGTGGCTTGCTGCTGTCACACGACAGCAAGCTGCTGTACATCTGCGCCAGCGATTCGGACCGGGTGCAGGTGATGGACGTGGCCACCCGCAAGATCATCAAGGAGCTGCCTTCCGGCAAGGACCCCGAGCAGTTCGCCCTGCACCCCAACGACCGCTGGCTGTATGTATCAAACGAGGACGATGCGCTGGTGACGGTGATCGACACCGTCACCGACAAGGTGCTCGGCCAGATCGAAGTCGGCATCGAACCCGAAGGCATGGCGGTCAGCCCCGACGGCAAGTGGGCGGTCAACACCAGCGAAACCACCAACATGCTGCACTGGATCGACACCAGCACCCAGACCCTGGCCGACAGCACGCTGGTCGACCAGCGCCCGCGCTTCGTCGAGTTCAGCAAAGACGGTTCGCGCCTGTGGGCCTCGGCAGAAATCGGCGGCACGGTGACCATACTCGACGTGGCCACGCGCCAGGTGCTGAAAACCCTGAACTTCCAGATCAAGGGCGTGCACCCGGACAAAGTCCAGCCAGTGGGCATCAAGCTCAGCGCCGATGGCAAGTACGCCTTCGTCGCCTTGGGCCCGGCCAACCACGTGGCGGTGATCGATGCCAAGACCTTTGATGTGCTCGACTACCTGCTGGTCGGGCGGCGGGTCTGGCAGCTGGCATTCACCCCGGACCAGAGCCAGTTGCTGGCCACCAACGGTGTCAGCGGTGACGTTTCGGTCATCGATGCGCAGCAGCTCAAAGTGCTCAAGTCGGTGAAGGTCGGGCGCTACCCCTGGGGCGTGGTGGTGACACCATGAACGCCCTCGACGTCAGTGGCGTGAGCTTTGCCTATGGCCAGCGCGAGGCACTCCGGCAGGTCGGTTTCAGCCTGGCACCCGGGCGCTTCGCCGCATTGCTGGGCCCCAATGGTGCCGGCAAGTCGACCTTGATCGCCCTGCTCACACGCCTGTACGACCTGCAGCATGGCGACATCCGCGTGTGCGGCTGCTCGCTGCGCAACGCTGCACGCCCAGCCTTGCGCCAGCTGGGCGTGGTGTTTCAGCAAAGCACCCTGGACCTGGACCTGAGCGTTGAGCAGAACCTGCGCTACCACGCCGCCTTGCATGGCCTGTCGCGGCGTCAGAGCCACCTGCGGGTCGAAGCCGAACTGGCCCGCCAAGGCCTTGGCGAACGCCGGCGCGATCGTGTGCGTGAGCTGAACATCGGCCATCGGCGGCGGGTGGAAATTGCCCGCGCGCTGCTGCATGAACCGCGCCTGCTGCTGCTGGACGAAGCCAGCGTCGGCCTCGACCCGGCCAGCCGCCTGGCGCTTAACCAGCACCTGCGCCGGTTGTGCCGCGAGCAGCAGCTCAGTGTGTTGTGGGCCACTCACCTGCTGGACGAAGTGCAGCCCAGCGATGACCTGTTGATTCTGCATCAGGGGCGCCTGGTGGCCAGTGGCACCGCCGATGCGCTGAGCCTTGAGCACGGCGGTGACCTCGATCACGCCTTTGCCCGCCTGACCAACGCCCCCTCAGGAGCCAACGCCCGATGAACGCTTACTGGCAATGTTTCAACGGCATCATGCTGCGCGAATGGCTGCGCTTCGTGCTGCAGCGTACACGCCTGCTCAGCGCGCTGGTGCGCCCGCTGCTGTGGTTGCTGGTATTCGCTGCCGGCTTTCGCGCAGCGCTGGGCATTGCCATCATCGAACCCTACGACACCTACATCCCCTACGAGGTGTACATCATCCCCGGCCTGGCCTGCATGATTCTGCTGTTCAACGGCATGCAGGGCTCGCTGTCGATGGTCTACGACCGCGAGATGGGCAGCATGCGCGTGTTGCTGACCAGCCCGCTGCCACGCCCGTTCCTGCTGGGCAGCAAACTGCTGGCAACTTCATTGATTTCCCTGCTGCAAGTCTATGCCTTCCTCGCCATCGCCTGGTTATACGGGGTACAGCCACCGGCTGCAGGCCTGCTGATGGCGCTGCCAGCGTTGCTGCTGGTGGCCTTCATGCTCAGTGCCTTGGGGCTATTGCTGTCGAACGCCATCCGCCAGCTGGAGAACTTCGCCGGGGTGATGAACTTCGTGATCTTCCCGCTGTTCTTCCTGTCGTCGGCGCTGTACCCGTTGTGGAAAATGCGCGAGGCCAGCCAGTGGTTGTACTGGCTGTGTGCTGTGAACCCGTTCACCCATGCCGTAGAGCTGGTGCGGTTTGCACTTTATGAGCGGTTGAACCTGCTGGCGCTGGCGGTGTGCCTGGGCTTGACCGGGCTGTTCACCCTGCTGGCGATCCTCACCTTCAACCCCCAGCATGCAGCGCTGCGCAAGCCGCGCTGAAAACCTGGCGTGTAACGCGTGTGGGAGCGGCCTTGCGTCGCGATTGGGCCGCAAAGCGGCCCCTAGATTTCAGCTGCACCGCACCCATTGCCGGGGCTGCTGCGCAGCCCTTTCGCGACACAAGGCCGCTCCCACACCTTGGGCGTCTCCCTGCCTTCAGGCGCCCGGCCATCTACTACTTTAGTACTGCATTTACTGTCTATCGTCGCATTCACAAAGCACCGCCACTGGCATGTAATGAGTCCATAACAAAAAGGAAAAACCTCCATGCCACGTGCCCTGCCCCGGCTGCCACGCCCCTTGCTGGCGGTGCTTTCGCTGAGCCTGACGCTAGGTATCGCCCAGGCTGACACGGCGCCGCTGTTCTCCGCCGACGGCTATCGCACCACGCACTATCGCAGCCCGACCCCGCAACAGGTCGAAGGCGGCCAGGTCGTCGACACCGCCACACTGCAAGGCCTGCTGGGTCAGACGCCCCGGCCGGTGCTGATCGACGTCTATCGCCGTCAATGGCTGCAAGGTCGCTTCATCGAAGACGAACCGCACAGCAACCTCCCCGGCAGCCTGTGGCTGGCCAACACCGGCGACGGCGAACTGAACCCGGCCTGGCAGGACTACTTCGTGCGCAACCTGCAAAAAGCCACGGCCGGGCACCCGGACCAACCACTGGTCTTTTACTGCCGCTCCGATTGCTGGTTAAGCTGGAACGCGGTAAAACGCGCGAAAGCCTTGGGCTATAACAACCTGTATTGGTACCGCGACGGCCTGGATGCCTGGCAGCAAGCCAACCTGCCATTGCAGCCGGCACAACCGGTGCCGTTCCCCTGAAATGCCTGCGTATGCGTGCCCCGCTCCATCCAATAAAAACAAGGTGAAAAGGCCATGTACAAAATTCTGATTGCCGACGATCACCCCCTGTTTCGCGAAGCCATCCACAATGTCATCAGCGATGGTTTCCAGGGCAGCGAGGTCATGGAGACCGCCGACCTTGAAAGCGCCCTGGCCCTGACCCAGGCGCATGACGACCTCGACCTGATCCTGCTCGACCTGAACATGCCCGGCATGCACGGCCTCAACGGCCTGATCACCCTGCGCAACGAGGCGCCGACCACGCCGGTGGTCATCGTTTCGGCCGAGCAGGAAAAGCAGATCGTGCTGCAGGCCATTACCTACGGTGCCGTGGGCTTCATCACCAAGTCGTCGCCACGCTCACAGATGATCGAAGCGATCGAGCAGATCCTCAATGGCAACGTCTACCTGCCGCCAGACATCATCCGCGCGCAAAAAAGCAGTACCAGCCGGCGCCATAACGATGCCCCGAGCTTCCCGCCGGAAATGCTCCAGGCCCTGACCCGCAAGCAACTGCTGGTGCTCGAGCGCATGACCAAAGGCGAATCGAACAAGCAGATCGCCTACACGCTGGACATCGCCGAAACCACAGTCAAGGCCCACGTTTCGGCGATCTTGCGCAAACTCAATGTGCACAACCGGGTACAAGCCATCCTCAGTGCTGGCGATATCGATTTTGCTGATTATCTGCGCCGTTGACCTGTTCCGGCCGCTTCGCGGGTAAACCCGCGAAGCGGCCAACCGCTATGCCACACCAGTGGCCAGCAGATGGCTCATCGCCGTCTTGAGTTTCATCGGCCTTACGGGCTTGTGCATCAGCGTGTGACCCAGCTCGCGGATCTGCTGCTTGAGATCGTTGCTGTAGTTGGCCGTGATCATCAGCGCCGGTAGCGGCTGGGCGCGGCGGGCATTGATCCGCGCTACGGCGTCGACACCATTGCAGTCATTGTCCAGGTGGTAGTCGGCAATCAGCAGGTCGGCCTCGGCGTGGTAGTTGTCCACCTGGCGCGCCAGGTCTTCCTCCGACAGCGCAGTGACCACCCGGCAGCCCCAACCTTCCAGCAAGGTGCGCATGCCCGCGCAAATCGCCGCATCGTTATCCAGCACCCACACCCGCGCCCCGCGCAGGCGTTCGAGCATTGGCTCGCAGATCGCCTGGCTCGGCTGGGCCTTGGGTGCAGTGGCGCTCAGCGGCACCTCGACAGCGAACACCGAGCCTTTGCCCAGCCATGAACGCACGCGGATCCGGTGGCCGAGGATGCCGGCGATCTTCTCCACGATTGCCAGGCCCAGGCCCAGCCCACGGTCCTGGTCCGGGCGCTGCACATCACCCCGCTTGAACTCCAGGAACATGTCTTCCAGGTGTTCTTCGGCAATGCCGATGCCGCTGTCCCAAACTTCAATCCGCACGCCACCGCGCAGGCGCCGACACCCCAGCACCACGCGCCCGCTGCGGGTGTAGCGGATGGCATTGCTGAGCAGGTTGCGCAAGATGCGCGCCAGCAGCTGGATGTCACTGCGCACGACGGCAGAACACCCCACAAAATGCAGCTCTAACCCTTCGCTACGCGCCACCTGGGCGTATTCGGCAGCCAGGTTGTCCATCAGTTCGTGGAGGGCGAACGGGGCGACATCGGCCTTGATCACGCCAGCATCCAGCTTGGAAATATCCACCAGCGTGCCTAACAGGTTTTCTACATCCTCCAGCGAATTGCTGACATTACGCACCAGGTGGGCAGCGTTTTGCGGCTCGTCGCGCTCGAGCAACGCACTGGTGAACAGCCGCGCCGCGTTCAGCGGTTGCAGCAGGTCATGGCTGACCGCAGCAAGGAACTTGGTTTTCGACAGGTTGGCCTGCTCGGCCTCGCGCTTGGCCTCGCGCAGACGCGACTCGGCCTGGCTGCGCTCTTCGATTTCGCGCAACAACTGGTCGTTGAGGCTGGTCAGTTCGGCAGTGCGCTCGCGCACCCGTTGCTCCAGGTGCTGATACGCCTGGTGCAACGCCTGTGCGGTGTTGCGGCGCTCGGTGATGTCGCGGATCAGCACGAAAATGCCCACCACTTCGCCACTGGCCAGGCGGTTCGGCACGTAGGAACGCAGCATGTAGCGTTCCTGGCCGTTGATATTGGTCTCGGCGAACTCGAACGTCACGCTCTCCCCCGCCAGCGCCCGCGCCACATAGCCTTCCAGGCGCTGGTAGTGCTGCTCGCTGTGGGCCTCGCGCAGGCTCTGGCCCAGCATCACGCCATGCGGCCAGCAATACCATTCTTCGTAAACCTTGTTGGTGAATTCGTAGACCAGATCGGCGTTCAGGTAGGCGATCAGTGCCGGTACGTTGTCGGTAATCAGGCGAATCTGGTGCTGGTGGGCCGTCTCGGCCCGCTGCCGGGCCTCGCTGAGCAGGCGGTTGACGGCCTTGAGCTCGGCCATGGCCTGGTTCAACGCATCGGTGCGTTCGCGCACCTGCTCGGCCAGCACCACTGAATGCTGGAACGCGGCGTATGGGTCGTTGCCCCGGGTCACGCCCGACTCGATGCGCTCGATCAGTGCGTCATTGATGCGCTGCAGCTTGTGGTTCTGGTGCTGCAGCCGGGTCAGCTCGGCCTGCAGTTCAGCGACCGACAGGAGGCCGGTTGCGGGCAATGGCGACCCCGGTGAAGGTCTGGTTGATGTGCATGCCATTGAACTGTTCTCCGTAGGTGTTGAAGCCGATCACCCGTTGCTCGCGCAGGAACGCGCCGACCGGCTCCAGGCCGTGGTGGGCCTCCAGTTCCAGCCGCCGCAGGAAACAATCACAACCGATGGTCAGCAGCAACGGTCCGAGACGCTGGTGCAGGCCATCGAACAGCTGGTGCAGGTTCGGCAGCAGCGGGCCCGGGGTCATGGCCGTGAGCACGATGCCGTTCTCCACCGCGCAGTAGAAGCTCAAGCTGAGGTCAGGGTGCATTTGCTGGATCGCCCGCACGTAGTACTGATCATGAATGCGCACGGCCAGCGGGTGGGCGGCGAACACCCGGTGATCGAGCGCAGCCACGGGCACACCGATGTGGCGGGCATATTCCTCGGCCGCCGGCTCGGCATTCAGTTCGAAAACCCGGCGCTGGGCGCTGTCGGCACCGGTGACCACCAGCTTTTCCTGGCGCGGCAGGATGTGATGCGTGGTGAACACTTCGAAGTCGAGCCAGGTGTTGACCAGCACCACCACGGCTGCACCGTTGTGGAATGTACCGCCGTAATACACATGGGTGCGGTTCAGGTAGTTGTCGTCACCGGCCGAGCCGCCGAAGTGCGGGATATCCCCCAGTGCTGCGCTGAGTGCGGCAAGCACCATCTCCTCGCGGCTGGACAAGCCATCGAGCAGCGTGAGTGCAAAGCTGTGGCCCTTGATTGGCGCCAGGGTATTGCTGCGGCAGGTGCCGACCAGCCGCTCGACCATCTGTTGCGCGTCGATCAGGCTGAAGCGCTCCATTTCATCGATCAACGCGGTGGCGATCGAAAAGTGCCGGTGATCGAAGCCCACCGCCGTCACGCAATTGCGGCCGTAGCCCAGCGGGGTGATTTCACCGGCGCTGGTGCAGCCGACCAGGCGTATGCCGCCAAAGTCCTGTTCCAATGCTTCGCCCAAAGCCTGCAAGTCGTATTCGGCGGAGCAGAAGAACAACACGAAACCCAGGTGCGGGTGCAACAACTGCCGCGCCAGGTCCTGAGCGGCCAGCCGTGCGTCGGTAGCCTGAGACATGGCACTGACCACACCGTCGTTATGAGCCTGCTGCATCGTGGTCTCCGGCACGGGGTGGCTGAGTGATCAGTTTAAGAAGCAGGTGGTGGGTGACGAATGCTACTTGGGTAGCGGGTGGGCGGTTCCATGGGCGTAAAAGACCGTGTCATTCGGGGCCGCCTTGCGGCCCCGGCCGCTTACCAGGTCAACACCGCGCCCACCGCAAAGGTATCGGTGTCTTCGTTCTGCGCACTGGTGTCATGCCCGTCGATGGAAAACTGGTTGTACTCGGCCACCAGTTTCAGGTTGTCGTTGATGTCATGGAACAGCGCCACACCCCGGGTCTCGTAGTCCGCGCCGCTGCCAACCGCACCGTTGCCATCGTCCTTGGTCTTGCCATAGGACAGCGCCACGCGGTTCTTGCCGAACTTGTACGAGCCCTGCAGCAGGTAGCCATCACTGTCGACGTTGCGCAAAACCGGTTCGCCGGCATTGTTGGTGAAGAACGGGTTGATGCCCTTGGCCTGGAACCCCGAGCCGGTCAGCGACCAGCCGCCCATCTTTGCCTGCACCCCGTAACCCACCCCCTTGGAAGTGATCGTTTCTACCGTGGAGTCAGTATTGTCCGAGGTCTGGTAACTGCCGTTGACCCAGCTGTAGATCTGCGCCCCACCCAGGTCGAACTGGTAGGTGATCTCGCTCTCGGTGCGTGGGTTTTCCTGGTAGGCCTTTCCGGTCGGGCTGCTGTCGTTGGTGTCGACCGGGTCCATGATGCCCACCGCCACCCGCAGGCCCTCCATCACGGGCGTACGGTAGGTGATCTGCGAGGTAGGGAACGGGTATGGGTAACCGCTGCCAATGTTGCCGAACGACACCCCGCCGCCGTCCACCAGCCCCAGGGTGTCGCTGACCTGGCCATAGCCGGCCAGCAGTTCGTCGAGCAGAATGTTGGAACGGGCGAACAGCCCGAAGTCCTTGCCGATCAGCACCTCGCCCCACTCGGGGTTGGCCACCGTGCCATAGAACTGGCGCACGTCGATGGCGGTGTCGGTGCCGTTGGTTTCACTGTCGTTGATGGTTACCCAGAACGAGGCACGGGCGCCGAGCTTCAGGTCATCCACCTGCTTGCCCATGTTGAAGCCGAGGTAGTTGGGCAAGAAGCCCATCTTCACCCGCGACTGGCGGCGGTCAAACTGCTCGCCCTCACGGTCGACCTCGCTGTTGACGTAGAAGGCGTTGATATAGCCATCGGTGGAAAACGTCGTCTGGTCCTTGTCGTACAGCATGATCTCGGCTTCGGCGACGCTGCTCAGGCCAAGCGCAGAAAAGCTGGCGATGGCGGCTGCGAGAAAACGAGGCGGCAGGTGCTTATTGTTGTTGTGCATGGCGCGCTCCAAACGGGGACGGGATGTCGGAGGCGATTATCAGAAGGCGGCAAATTGCCAGGAACGCTGCTTTGGCGTGGGGTGGCGAGTGCTTTGGGGCGGGAGGGTGCGACCCGGTGATTTGGTCCCGGTACCTGCTTGGGTCCTGGTTCGAGACTTATGGCTCAGGCAGGAGTGGCAGGCGGGTATCAATACGATTGAATGAACCGGGGCCGCCTTGCGGCCCTTCGCGGGCTCGCCCGCTCCCACATTT